>NZ_JBWKYF010000012.1:0-99399 GCF_059423605.1 Variovorax sp. GW460-12-1-14-LB1 | reverse complement strand
GCGAGCGGGGGGCCGCCGCGTCCGTCGGCCTGCGGCTCGCCGTAGGCGAAATCGTGCGCGATGCGCGCGCGGCTGCGGTCGATCTGCCACGCGACGATGCGGCCGAAGATGTTCGCCATCCACGCCGGCATGCGCCCGCTGAAGTTGGTCTGCAGCGCATGCCGCAGGCTCGCGCCGTACACATGCACCACCTTGCGCCGCCAGACCGGCATCCAGCCCATGAACAGCAGCGCAGGGTGGAAGGAGTCGTTCACCACCAGGTCCGCATCGCGGAACCACGCGCGCAGCCGAAGGATGTCGCGCAGCATGCGCTCCGGGCGGAACACGTAGTGCGCCACGTTGCGGTCGGTTTCGCGGCGCAGCATGTTCTGCTCGCGGTCGAACTGCACCGCGTAGTGGCGCGAGAGCACCGGCGCCTCGATGCCGAAGCCGGCAAGAAAGCGCGCGCCTTCATCGGAGGTGGTGAGCACCTGCACGCTGGCGCCCGCGGCGCGCAGCGAATGCGTGAGCAGCTGCGCGCGCATCAGGTGGCCGCGCGCGTCCGCAGTCGCGAGGTAGACGATGCGCGGCGGCATCGACGGACTCAGGCCGCCACCGGCCGCGCACGGCCGGGGCGCAGGCGCAAGGCCACGCCCGCGAGGTACATGCCCAGCGCGCCGGTGATGCCGAAGCCGCGCTCGGTGTCGCGCACCTCGCGCATCAGCTGCGCGAGCCGTGCTTCCTCATGCGGCGCCACGCAGCGCTGCAGCGTGTGGCTGCACAGGCGGATGTGGCGGTCTTCGTCGGCCAGCACGCGCGTGAGCAACGGGTGCAGCGCATGCCGCGGGCCGATCAGCGCGCAGTGGCGCTGCAGGATGCGCGAGGCCATCTGCTCGGCGGCGAGGCCGATCGCATACGCCGGCACGAGGCCGCCGTGCGCGAAGTGCGGCGCATGGCGCTGGATGAGGCGCTGCCAGCGCGCAAGCTTGCGCTGGCTCAGCCAGTCGGGCTTCGGCGCTGCTTCCGGCGATGCAGCCGCCTGCGCCGTGCCGCCGCGCGCGACGATGGCGTCGGCAAAAAGCCGCGCATGCAGTTGCTCGTCGGCCAGGTGCTGGTCGAGCTGGCGTGTGAGCCACTCGGGCGCGCTGGTGCGCAGCTCGCGCTGCAGCGCCTGCTCGGACGATTCCTCGCCGACCAGATACAGGCGCAACAACATCACTTCGCCGGCGCGGCTCGCATGCATCTGGCGCAATGCGGCGCGTTTGATGTGGTGCACCAGCCGGGCCTGCAGCGCGGGCCAGCCACGCAGTTGCGGCGGTGCGAGGCAGTCGAATGCCGCGTTCGCCGGGGCGGTGTCAGCGTCCATCGGCTTTTTTGGCCACCGGGGTCTGCGGCTGCAGTTGCTGCCAACCGAGCACGAGGCCGATGAAGCTGCCTTGAAGGAAGGCGCGCGCCGATGCATCGGCACCGGCGAACTCGCGCTGCTGGCCATCGTAGCGCACGTAGCCCTTGCCGCCCGCGGCGCCGAGCACCAGCTTCTCGTTCTTGTGGAAGCCGCGCTGCATCAGCGGCAGCAGCAGCGACTGCGACTCGAGGCCATAGAGGAACAGGTCGCGCTGCACCACTTGGCGCGGAATCTGTCCGCTCAGCGCCTGCAGCTCGAGCGACCAGTCGCCCTGACGAATCGCTTCGGACAGCTCGCTGCCCTTGGCCCCCGGCGCGTGGAAATGCGCGCGCGCCACCGACTTGGAGGCGCGGCTCAACCCCAGGCCGACGGTGATGTCCGCATCGGTGGCGCCGCCTTTGCGGTTGTCCCGCACCTGCACGAATTCGTTGGCGAGCCGCGCGGCGATCGAAGGCCTGGAGAGCGTCTCGGCGATCTGCGCCGGCGTGAGCACCACGCGCTCGGCACCGCCCTCGATCACCACGACCTGGTACGGGTCGATGCGGATGTCGCTGAACTCGCCGCCGACGGGCGAGTGCGCATGGCTGCTCACCGACCAGTCGTTGCCCGAGCGGCTCAGCAGCGCATGGAAGGTCAACGGCACGCGCTGGCCACTGTGGCGCGACTGGCCGGAGCCTTGCAGCAGTACATCGCCCACGACGGTCTTCTGGCCGTAGGTGCGTGGGTTCGCAAAGCGCAGAGTGTGCGCTGCGCTGTCGAGTGTGACGCGCGTGTCGGCATCGTCGAGGGCGAGGCGGTTGCACTCGTTGGCGGGGCCCGCGAGCGCGGAGAAGGGGCAGCCGCTGTCGGACTTGAAGTTGAAGACGCCGCGCCCGGTGAAGTCGGCGGCGCCCGCCGCGGCGCATGCACCGGCCAGCACGAGAAGACCGAGGATGTTTTTCCTGTTCATGTCGGGCGATGGTACGAAAGCGCCTGCGCATCCGCGTTCGTGCGGCCCGTCGTGTGCAGGCCGATGCCGCGCGCGAAGGCGCCGAGCATGTCGATGGCCGAGAAGCCCACGATCAACGCCACGCCCGCGAGCCAGCGCAGGCCGCGCAGGGGAGGCAGGTCCTGGTGGTTGAGCGCGCGCACGCTGAAGCCCAGCCGCGTGAACAGCACGCACAGCGGCCCGATCGGCCCGCTCTTTGCGAGCCACTGCCAGCGCGCCGACACATAGCTGCGCAAGAGGTGCGGCGTGAGCGAGTACGTGTCCTGCCCGCGCATCCAGCGCAGCTTGAGCGCTTCGGCGCGCGTGTCGGGCAGGCGGTGCTCGGTGTGGGCCGCGGCGGCGTAGTGGATGGGAACGTTGGCCGCCTTCAGCCGCATGCCCAGCACCTGGCAGTGCGCGCGGTACACGCCGTCGAGCGCCTGGTAGCTGTGCTGCTCGAACACGTCGCGGCGAAAGGCCACGTTGTTCGCGTAGAAGTTGCTCGTCGCGCCCGCATGGTCGGCGTTGGGGAAGTACATGAAGTCGATGGTCGTGAGCGCGGTGCCCACGATGTTGGCCGCGTAGCTCGTGCGGCCGGCCACCACCGCGGGCGCATCGGCGCCGCGCGTGAAGGGCATGAGCATCTGCAGCAGCCAGTCGTCGTCGGGCAGGCAATCGGCATCGGCGAACACCACGTGGTCGCAGCGCGCCGCATCGGTGGCCGCGAAGCCGACGTTCTTGGCGTCGTAGTAACCGGTGGCGGCGTCGATACGCACGAAATCGACGGGGCGGCCCGCCAGCGCCGTGACGGCCTCGCACGATGCGGCGCTCAGCCCGTCGTGCGTGATGACCACCTGGGCCAGGGTCGTGAGCGGCAACTGCTGCTTCGCCAACAGGGCGATCAGGCGCTGCAGGCTGGTGCTCGCGGCGGCTTCGGCATCCGCTCCGCCGCGCAGGTTGTTGGTCTCCAGGACCAGCGCGCAACGCGCGGCAACGTGATCGGGCATCATCGAATTTTCCTGTCGGGACATTGTTTTGAAGGCTTGCATCCTGCTTTTATCTCACAACCGCCGCGGCTGCCAGTGCCTTGGGGGAGGGCGCTGGGCATGAGGCTCGCCATCTTCGGCGCCGGTTATGTGGGCCTCAGCTTCGCCGCCTGCATGGCCGAAGCGGGGCACGAGGTGCTGTGCGCGGATGCCGATGCCGGCCGCATCGAAGGGCTGCAGCAGGGCCGGATGCCGCTGCACGAGCCGGGGCTGGAGGCGCTGGTGTCCGCAGGCCTCTCGACGGGGAAGCTGCGCTTCACGGCCGACGAGCGCGCGGCGAGCCTGCATGGCGACACGCTCTTCATCGTGGTCAACACGCCGGCCGATGCGCAAGGCGATGTCGACTTGCGGCATGTGATGGCCGTGGCCCGCAGCATCGGGCAGCACCGGGACCGCGATGCCGTGGTCGTCTGCAAGTCCACCGCGCCGGTCGGTACCGCGGAGCAGGTCGAGGCCGTGCTGCGCGCAGCGCTTTCGCAGCGCGGTGCGGCCCATCGGATCACGGTGGCCGTGAACCCCGAGTTCCTGCGCGAGGGCTCGGCCGTGCGCGATTGCCGCCAGCCTGACCGCGTGGTGATCGGTGCGACCGACCCCGCGGCCATCGACCTGCTGACACGGCTCTACGAACCCTTCGTGCGCGACCCGGCGAAGCAGCTGCTGGTGATGGACCGGCGCTCCGCCGAGCTCACCAAGTACGCCGCCAACGCGATGCTCGCGACCCGCATCAGCTTCATGAACGAGATGGCGCGCGTGGCCGAGCATGCGGGCGCCGACATCGAGATGGTGCGCCGCGGCATCGGCTCGGACCGGCGCATCGGCCCCGACTTCCTGCAAGCGGGTGCAGGCTATGGTGGCTCGTGCCTGGCGAAGGACGTGCGAGCGCTGCGGCATGCCGCCGATCGCGAGGGGCAGCCGCTGCGCATCCTCGCGGCCGTCGAGACCGCGAACCACGAGCAGAAGGGGCGCCTCTTCGACCTGATGACGCATCACTTCGAAGGCCGCATCGCGAACAAGACCATCGCGCTCTGGGGCCTGGCCTTCAAGCCCGACACCGACGACATGCGCGATGCGCCGAGCCTCGTGCTGCTGGAGCGCTTGTGGGCGGCGGGCGCGCAGGTGCAGGTGCACGACCCGGCGGCGATGCCGAACGCACGCGCCATCGTCGGCGAGCGCGCCGACGTCCGCTGGTGCGACACGCCCGAAGACGCATTGCAGGGTGCCGACGTGCTGGCGCTCGTGACCGAATGGCCCGTGTTCCGCCGCCCCGATCTGGCGCGCATCGCCAGCACATTGAAGGCGCCCGCGATCTTCGACGGCCGCAACCTCTACGACGCCGCCGAAGTCGAAGCCGCCGGCATCGCGTACTACGGCATCGGGCGCGGGCGGTCAGTGCGGCGCTGAATCGTCGTCAGCAGCATGCCGGTCATTCGCCGGCTTTTGATCCATTGAAAACGTCAACCCCATGTCGGAACGAATCGAACTGAAGCTTGATTGGACAAGAAAACAGGTCCGGCAACTGGCCGCAAACGGCGAGGTGTCCATCCTGCAATTTGCCGCCGCACAGGAGGTGCCGCCTTCGCTGCTGGAAATCCTGAACGAAGATCTCTTCAGGCATCGGCCGGACATCACATGGCGGATGTATGGAAGCTACGCGCGTGTGTGCGATCTTTCTTGTCTGAGGCTCATGTCCCATGTCGAGAGGTTGAGCCTCGACTGCCTCACCCGGGTCAGCAACACGCATGCCGTAGAGGCCTTGCCGAGGTTGAAGGAGTTCGTCTTCGATGTGTACGAAGCAGATTCACTGGATGTGTTGAACGCGGTGCCCACAGACCTGCAAAGACTCAGAATCGGCAAGACGAAAACGAAGAAGACCGATCTTTTCGGGCTGGAGCGCTTTTCCCATCTGAGACAGCTCGTTGTTGCCGGCCACACGCGAGGCCTCGAGGTGATTGGAAAGCTGTCGACCTTGAATGAGGTGTCCCTCATGGGGATGCCTCTGTCGAACCTGGCCTTTCTAGGGCATCTGCCCCACCTGCATATGCTTCAACTGGGATTCGGAAGCGCGCAGAACCTGGACACGCTTGCGGGCCTGGACGCCCTGAGACACCTGGCACTGCTGCGGATCAAGGATTTGTCGGACCTGTCCGTCGTCAGCCAACTGGAGACGCTGCAAAGGTTGACCGCGCAAGATCAGCCACACCTTGCCAGCTTGCCCTCGTTGGCTGCGCTCGAGGATCTGGCGCTGATCGTCCTCAACAACGTGGGGCTGAAGGACCTGAGGTGGGTGGCCTCTGCACCGGCGCTCGAAGGCCTGGCCATGTTTCAGATGCCAACGCTGGTGCACGGTGACATCCAGAGTCTCCTGCGTCAGCCCGGCCCCCTGAAGCGCCTGATGGTGGGGTTGAAAAGCGCCCGCGAGCACAAGCTCGCGCGACAGGCGATCGAGGAATCAGGCCTGTGGGACGATGGCGGATGGTGGCGGTGACATCACGACCCTTGGCGTGGTCGTCGCATTGAACTGCGAGGTGACGCCTGTACTCATCAATTCGGAGACGGCCTGCATGAGCATGGCCGCACTGACCGGCTTGGGCACCCCCACTCGCATATTCGGGCCAGCGCTCATTCCTGGCGCGCGTGGCTTTGGCGCACGGCTTGCAGATACCCGTCCAATGCCAGCAGGACCTCCTGAACCATGACGTCCGCGCTCGGCAACACGGCACTCACCAGCAGCGTCTGCTTCACCAGCGCATCGACGACGGTGTAGGCGCCGAAGGCCACGCGGGCATCGTGCAGCCCTTCGGGCCAGTCCACCGCGCACGTCAGTGCCTTGCCGAAGAGGTTGACGTTGTGCTGGTACAGGCGGTTGTAGACGAGCTGCGGCGAGACGCGGCGCTCGATGGAGCTCAGCACCCGCCAACGCCCGCCGCCCTCCAGCATCGTGTGCACCTGGGTCTGCGCCGGCAGACGCGTGATCTCGCGCAGCGTGCGTTGGCCTTCTGCCTGGACGACGTCGTCCACCGCGCTGGACAGCGCGGTCGAGAGCTTGCGCACCCAGGTGCGCACGGTCATGGCCGCGACCGCTTCCTTGCCGGGGAAGTACTGGTAGACGCTGCCGACGCTGACGCCGGCCACGTTGGCGATGTCGCGCATCGACGTCTTCTCATAACCCTTTTCCAGCAGCAGGAGCACGAAGGCGTCCTGGATGGCGATGGAGGTCATCCAGGCGCGTGACTGGGAGGGCTTGCGTCGGGGTTTCAGGGCGGTCGTCATGGCTGAAAAGCGAACACCGGGACGGCGCACGCCAGGAGGAGGGCCTCGTTGCAGAGGGAAATCAACGCCTCGGGGTGCGTCCCGAAAACTGAACATGCCTGCCCGGTCGATTTCCTAGACTTCTTCCAACCCAAGGCAGTCGGTGGCCGCGAGCCCCGAACCTCACTTCAACCCAAGGCCAACGCGCGCACTCGTCATTCTTGCATGTCACCTCCTGCGTCCTACAAAGCTCCCTTGCGCGAACTGCGCTTCGTCCTGAACGATCTGCTCGGCGTCGATGAAGAACTGGAGGTGCTTCGCCCCGCCGCCGTCCCGCACCGCCTCGCAAGGCCGAAGGGGGACCCGACGCGAGGCGTTCGCCCCGCACCATGACCACCATCTACATCGACGAAAGCGGCCACAGCGGCGACATGGTCGACAGCGGCGCGAGCTACGACTTCAAGCGGCAACCCTACTTTGCATTGGCGGGCGTCGGGCTGCAGGACGAAGAGGAGTGGGATGCGCACCTCCAGGCGTTGCGCGATCGCCATCGCATTCCCTCGGGCGAACCCGGTGCCCGATCGCTGGCATCCAGGCCGGAGTTCTCCGCTGCCGTGATCCACGCCTTGCTCGACCGGCGGGCCCCGCTTTTTGTCGAGCTGGTCGACAAGCGTTACTTCATCTGCAGCTGCATCACATCGTTCCAGTTGCTGCCGTCCTGCCTGGGCTACCCCGAGTCGATGCGGCTCGACTTCCTCAGGAATGCCGTCGCGGATTTCCTGCACGTCCATGCCGATGCGCATGTGCTGGACAGCTTCGTCGCGTCCTGCCTGACGCCCGAGGCCGGAACACTTCACGCATCGTTTGCCAGCCTGCGCGAGCTGGCCGTGCAAGCCGCCGAGGAAGAAGAGGCCGCGGCGCAGGTCGCCAAAGGGTTCGGCCGCATCGTCGAAGCGGCGAACACCGAGTACCACGCGCTGAGTGGGGTCCAGCATCAGCCCTGGCTGGAGTTTCTTCCGCCTTCCGAGCTCAACACGTCGTCGACGCAGGCCTGGACGCTGCCGAACCTGACGTCGTTCATGCGCATCTACGCCCGGATCCATCTCTACTACCGGCACTGCCTGGCCGATGTCCGGCTGGTGCACGACCAGAATTTCGAGGTGCAGCGCATCCTGGGTCAGGGGGCGGCCGCGGCCGAGGGGCCGGACCGTGCGATGGAACTGCTGTGCACGCCCCCGTCTGACCACCGCTTCGAAGAAGTGGCCGCGCTCGATTTCAGGCAGTCGCACGAAGCGGCCGGCGTGCAGATGGCCGAGGTGGTGGCGGGGGCCACGATGCGCTTCTTTCGTGACCTGCACGCAGGCAGATGCGTGTGCCCCGCGCTGCGCGAGGCCATGATGCGGCTGATCTCCGAAGGGGACGACCGCACGGGGTACGGCCTCAAGCAGGTGGTGCCGACCCGCCAGGTTCGCATCGGTGCCGAAGAGGCGTGGGCCTGAGCGGACGATCGCGTCTCGTCGACCGCCGACGCGGAACCTTCGGGCGAGCAGGGCCTCCTATCTGGCTTCTCCGCTTCTTTCCCCACCCCGTTTCGCCCGATGAATGAAATCCGCAATGCCGCCGCCGAGCTCGCTCTTTTTCGCCGCCGTGTGGTGGTGGTCGGTTGTGCGGTGCTGTTCGGATTTGGACTGATCGGCGCGCGGCTGGTTTACCTGCAGGTGGTGCGCCATGAAACGCTGGCGGACCGGGCCGAAAGCAACCGCACCGCGATCGTCCCCGTGGTTCCCAACCGCGGGCAGATCCTGGACCGCAACGGCGTGGTGCTGGCGTCCAACTACGCGGCCTACACGCTGGAGATCACGCCGTCGAAGGTGGGCGACATCGCCACCGTCATCGACGAGCTGGGCGAGCTGCTCGAAGTGACGCCCAGGGACCGCCGCCGCTTCCAGCGCCTGCGCGAGGATTCGCGCAGCTTCGACTCCCTGCCCATCCGCACCCGCCTGAGCGACGAAGAAGTGGCGCGCTTCGCGGCGCAGCGCTACCGTTTTCCCGGCGTGGAAATCAGGGCGCGGCTGTTTCGCACCTACCCGCACGGCGAGGTGGGCGCGCACGTGATCGGCTACATCGGGCGCATCAACCAGCGCGAGAAGACCGCGATGGACGACTGGGAGGAAGACGAGCGCGCCAACTACCGGGGCACCGACTACATCGGCAAGGTCGGCATCGAGCAGAGCTACGAAAAGGCGCTGCACGGCCAGACCGGCGTGGAGCAGATGGAAACCTCGGCCGGCGGGCACGCGGTGCGCCGCCTGTCGCGCCTCCCCGCCAGGCCGGGGCAGACGGTGATGCTGTCGCTCGACATCAAGCTGCAAAAGCTCGTGGAAGACATGTTCGGCGAGCGCCGCGGCGCGCTCGTGGCCATCGACCCGAAGACCGGCGAGGTGCTGGCCTTCGTGAGCAAGCCCACGTTCGATCCCAACCTGTTCGTCGAGGGCATCGACACCGAGAACTGGAAGGCGCTGACCGAGTCGCCCGACAACCCGCTGCTGAACCGCGCGCTGCGCGGCACCTACCCGCCGGGTTCCACCTACAAGCCCTTCATGGCGATGGCGGCGCTGCAGACCGGCAAGCGCAGCGCCGACAAGGTGGAGAACGACCCGGGCTTTTACAACTTCGGCGGGCGCACCTTCCGCAGCCACCGGGGCGGGCTGGGCGGCGTCGACATGCACCGCGCCATCCAGTTTTCAAGCAACACGTACTTCTATTCGCTGGCCGCCGAGATGGGCGTGGACCTGATCCACGACTTCATGGCGCCCCTGGGCTTCGGGCAGCTCACCGGCATCGACCTGCAGGGCGAGTCGCGCGGCGTGCTGCCCAGCAGGGCGTGGAAGCGCGCCGCCTACCGGCGCGCCGACATGAAGACCTGGCACCCGGGCGAGACGATTTCACTGGGCATCGGGCAGGGCTACAACAGCTTCACGATGCTGCAGCTGGCCTCGGCCAATGCCACGCTGGCCAACGGCGGCGTGCGCTACCAGCCGCACCTGGTGCGGGCCATCCGCGACACGTCGACCGGCGAGGTGGTGCGGCAGGTCCAGCCGCCGGCCCAGGACCTGGGCTATGCGCGCAAGCACGTCGAGGTGGTGCGCGACGCGATGGTGGCGGTCACCAAGGGCGGCACTGGCACGCGCGTGTTCGCGGGCGCCGCGTACACCTCGGCCGGCAAGACCGGCACCTCGCAGGCCGTGGGCCTGAGCGCGAAAGCGCGCGCGAGCGGCAAGGCACTGGAGGCGCGTCAGCGCGACCACGCGTTGTACATGGCGTTCGCCCCGGCCGAAGACCCGACCATCGCGGTGGCCGCGATCGTCGAGAACGCGGGCTTCGGCGCGGCGCACGCGGCGCCGATCGTGCGGCGCGTGTTCGACTACTGGATTGCGGGGCAGTACCCCAACGACGCCGACATGGCGGCGGTCCAGGTGGGGAAGGCCGGCGCGCCCATCGGCCAACCGCTGGTGGCCAGCGAGGTGCCGGTGCTGGACGACGGTGCGCAGGGGGGATGAGGCTGCGGTGCTTTGAGGGGGCGGGGCGGATGCGCCCCCTTGCGGATGGCAAGCCACCACGCCGGCTGCAGCTCGCACGCGGCCGGGCGAGAATCTCCTGATCCCAAGTCCGCCTTCTCCCTCGACCCGATCTTCGAACGCCCGTGACCTCCACCGACCTCCAGGGCTTCATCCTCACGCGCCACTGGCGTGATGCACCGACCGGCACCGAGATCGAGTACTGGCTGGCCACCGAGGCAGGGCCGAGGAAAGTGGTGCTGACCTCCCGCAGCAGCGTCGCGTTCGTCGCCGCCCGGCACAGGGCGGCGGTGGAGGCTCACCTCGCGGCCATGTCGGGCGTGCAGCTGCGTGAGCTGGAACTCCAGAATTTCCAGCAGGAAGCCGTGCTCGGCGTCTATGCGACGCACTTTCGCCAGATCGGCCGGTTGGCGCGCGCCCTGCAGGCGCAGGGCGTTCCCTTGCTCGAAGCCGATGTGCGCCCGCACGACCGCTACCTGATGGAGCGCTTCATCACCGCTGGCGTGCGGGTGGAAGGCGGGCAGGCGGAGCACAGCACGCTCGTCGACTGCAAGCTCAGCCCCGCGCCTGAATTCCGGCCGGTACTCAAGGTCGTGTCGCTGGACATCGAGACGAGCCAGCATGAAGGGCTCTACTCCATTGCGCTGGACGGCACGCCGGAGCGCGTCGTCTTCATGCTCGGCGAGCCGCCGCCCGAGCCGGGCGAGCCCATGGGCTTCTCGCTCGTCTACTGCCCGACCCGCAAGGCGATGATCGAGCAGCTCAACGACTGGTTCGAGCGCAACGACCCCGACGTCCTCATCGGCTGGAACGTGGTCCAGTTCGACCTGCGCGTGCTGCAGAAAACCGCCAACGACTGCGGCGTGCCGCTGCTGCTGGGGCGGGAGCGCCGGCCCATCGAGTGGCGCACGCATCCGGGCAAGCAGGGCTACCTGTTCGCGCCCACGCCGGGCCGGATCGTCCTCGATGGCATCGAGGCGCTCCGGGCCGCGGTGTGGAGCTTTCCGTCCTTCAGCCTCGAGAACGTCTCGCAGACGCTGCTGGGCGAAGGCAAGGCCATCGGCGACGAGTACGACAAGATGGCCGAAATCGAGCGGCGCTACCAGCACGACAAGCCCGCGCTCGCGCTGTACAACATCCGCGACTGCGAGCTGGTCCTGCGCATCTTCGACAAGGCGAAGCTGCTGCAGTTCATGATGGAGCGCGCCCAGGTCACCGGTCTGCAGGCCGACCACTTCGGCGGCTCCATTGCCGCGTTCAGCCACCACTACCTGCCGCGGATGCACCGCCTGGGCTACGTGGCGCCGAACGTGGGCGAGATCGCGAGCAAGGCCTATCCGGGCGGCTACGTGATGGACTCGAAGCCGGGCTTCTACGACTCCGTCGTGGTGCTGGACTACAAGAGCCTCTATCCCTCGATCATCCGCACCTTCCTGGTCGATCCGGTGGGCCTCGTCGAGGGCTCGAACGCCGCCGATCCGACCGGGCTCATCCACGGACCGCAGGAGACCGTCTTCTCGCGCGACAGGCACTGCCTGCCGCAGATCGTGACCACGCTCTGGCACGCGCGGGACGAGGCCAAGCGGGCGAAGAACGAGCCGCTGTCGCAGGCGCTGAAGCTGCTCATGAACTCCTTCGCCGGTGTGCTGGGCGCGTCCGAGTGCCGGTTCTTCAACCCGAAGCTGGTGTCCGCCGTGACCCTGCGCGGGCACGAGATGATGAAGCTCACGCGCGAGTTCGTGGAGCAGCGGGGCTACGAGGCGATCTATGGCGACACCGACTCGATCTTCATCTGGCTCCGGCGCATCCATACCAACGAGGAGGCGCACGCCGTCGCGGCGCGCCTGGCGGCCGACATCAACGAATGGTGGGCGCGCACGCTGCGCGAGGAGCAGGGCCTGCAGAGCTTTCTCGAGATCGAGGTCGACACGCACTACAAGAAGTTCTTCATGCCCACCATTCGCGGCTCGGAGGTCGGCAGCAAGAAGCGCTATGCCGGTCTCAGCGTAGATGCCGCGGGCAAGGAGGAGATGGTGTACCGCGGCCTGGAGATGGCGCGCAGCGACTGGACCCCGCTGGCGCGCCAGTTCCAGGAGGGCCTGCTGTCACGCATCTTCCAGGGCGAGCCCTACAAGGCCTTCGTGACCGACTATGCGAAGGCGACGCTGGCGGGCGCCAAGGACGACCTGCTCATCTACCGCAAGCGCCTGCGCCATCGGCTCGACGACTACCTGGTCAACGTGCCGCCGCAGGTGCGGGCCGCGCGCATCGCCGACGAGCACAACGCCCGGGTCGGCCGGACCCAGCAGTACCAGAAGGGCGGCTGGATCCAGTACGTCATGACCCGCAACGGGCCGGAGCCGCTGGAAACCCGCCATTCGCGCATCGACTACGAGCACTACCTCACCCGGCAATTGCAGCCGATCGCCGATGCCATTCTTCAGCCCATGGGGGACAGCTTCGCGGCCTTGACGACGTCGCAGCGCGAGCTCTTCGAGCCAGGATCGCCGTGAAGCGACCGCAGGATCAGGTGCCGGGCCGCGGGTCCTTGTCCGTGATGGACAGGTCGACCGGCACCCGCGTCTCGTGCCGGATGTTCCCGGGCATCTCGAACACCACCGTGAGGTGTCCCTTGACGCGCTCGAAGGGCTTGTCCAGCTTCACGTAGAAGCCCCGCTGGCTGCTCAGGGCGTTGTCGTAGGTCCAGAGCGAAAAGTCCTGCAGCGACGGCGCACCGCCGTCGTCCTTCAGGCGCAGCTTTTCGTTCTTCTCGTTGGTCAGCGCGTAGTCCTTGATCCGGTAGGTGGCAGCGTCGGCGATGTCGTCGTTCGTGTTGACGATGTGGCCGTTGCGCTTGTATTCGTCGACCTTGGCCTTGGGCAGCGGGTAGTAGGTCAGCACGTCGAACGTGCTCGCCGGCTTCTTCTTGATCAGCGTCTGGTCGGAATTGATGACCATCACGTGGGCACCGAGCTGCGCGAGCAGCGCCCGCGCCTGGTCGGCGGTGTACGGCTGGCGCGGTGCGGCGTGGGCCTGGGAGGCGGGCAGGGCGAACAGGGTGGACAGGACCAGCGGCAGCAGTTTCTTCATCGGGGAGCCCGTGCGGGATGAATGGCGGATGCGGGCCATTAGGCCATGGCAGCGTCATGCTCCCGGTGGGCGCCTAGTCGTCGTCGCGCACCCGATACTGCCCCATCAGCGTGCGTTGCACGGTCGGCGGCACGGCCTCGTAGTGCGACAGCGCGATGGTGTAGCGCCCCTGGCCGCTGGTCATCGCATTGAGGCGCGACTGGTAGTTGGCCAGCTCGACCTCGGGCACCTGTCCGCCGATGGCCACCGTGCCGGCCCCCAGGCCCGACGTGCCGGTGACCAGGCCACGCCGTGACGACAGGTCGCTCGTGACGTCGCCCACGGCATGCTCGGGCACGGCGATCTCGATTTGCACGATCGGCTCGAGCACGGCCGGTTGCGCCTCGCGGATCGCCGCCATGAAGGCCTTGCGGCCGGCGGTCGCGAAGGCGATGTCCTTGCTGTCCACGCTGTGGTGCTTGCCGTCGTAGACCACCACGCGCACGTCGACCACGGGGTAGCCGGCGATCGCGCCGTAGGCCAGCACCTCGCGCACGCCCTTCTCGACCGCGGGGATGAACTGGTTCGGAATGGCGCCGCCCCGGACTTCGTCGGCGAACTCGAAGCCCGCGCCGCGCGCCAGCGGCTCGATGCGCAGGAAGACTTCGGCGAACTGGCCGGCGCCGCCGGTCTGCTTCTTGTGGCGGTGGTGGCCCTCGGCCGGCGCGGTCACGGTCTCGCGGTAGGCGATGCGCGGCGGCCGCGTCTGGACTTCGAAGCGGTACACCTCGCGCAGGCGTTCGAGCACGAGGCGCAGGTGCAGCTCGCCGAGGCCGTAGAGCACCGTCTCGTTGGTCGCGGCCACATGCTCGATGCGCAGGCACGGGTCTTCGGCCGCGAGCTTGCCGAGGATTTCCCAGGCGCGCTGCTCGTCGCCATGGCGCTTGGGCTCCACGGCCAGGCCGTAGACCGGCACCGGGAACGGCAGCGGCGCGAGGTGCACGTGGCTGTCTTCGGCCGCATCGTGCAGCACGGCATCGAAATGGATCTCGTCGACCTTGGCCACCGCCACGATGTCGCCGGGCACCGCGTGCGACACCTCGACGTGGTCCTTGCCCTGGAGCATGAACAGGTGCCCCACCTTGAACGGCTTGCGGCCGTCGCCGATGTAGAGAAGGCTGTCGCGCGTGACCGTGCCCTGGTGCACGCGAAAGATGCCCATCTTGCCGACGTAGGGGTCGATCGTGACCTTGAACACATGCGCCAGCACGTGCAGCGACGGGTCAGGCCGGGCCTGCATGGGCTCGACCTGCGCGCCTTCGCCGACGAGGAACTCCGGCGGGTTGGCCTCGGTCGGGTCGGGCAGGAGCTTGACGATCACGTCCAGCAGCTCGGCCACGCCGGCGCCGCTGCGCGATGAGGTGAAGCACACCGGGATCAGGTGGCCTTCGCGCAGCGCCTGCTCGAGCGGCGCGTGCAGCTCCGAGGGGTCCACGTCGCCTTCCTCGAGGTAGCGGTCGACGAAGGCCGCGTCGACCTCGACCACCTGTTCCACCAGCGCGCGGTGCGCCGCCTCGACGGGGCCGAAGTCGGAGCGCCCGAAGCGGTTGAAGAAGCAGTCGATCACCTGCCGGTTGACCCCGTCGGGCACGTTCAGCGGCAGGCATTCGCGGCCGAAGGTGGCCTGGATGTCGGCCAGCAGGCCCGACAGCGAGACGCCCTGCGAGTCGATCTTGTTGACGACGATCACGCGGGCCAGGTGGCGCGAGGCCGCGTAGTCCATCATGCGCACAGCCATTGGCTCGATGCCGGTGGCGGCATTGATGACCACCGCCACTGTTTCGACCGCCTCCAGCGCCGGCAGGCTCTGGCCGAGAAAGTCGGGACCGCCGGGCGTGTCGATGAGGTGGATGCGCGTGGCGGCGTGCGTGAGGTGCATCACCGAGGCGTTGAGCGAATGCAGCATGCGGCGCTCGAGCGGGTCGTGGTCGCTGACGGTGCTGCCGCGCTCGACGCTGCCGCACGCGCCGACGGCGCCCGCCTTGAACAACAGGGCCTCGGCCAGGGAGGTCTTGCCAGCGGCCGCCGCGCCCACCAGCGCCAGCGTTCGCACTGCTTCCATTTCGGCCGCGAGGCCGTTCGATCGGCTTGGCATGGCGGGACTCCTTTGCGCGTCCGCAAGGCCGGCCCGGCGGCCCGCAAGGGCTCGGGTGCTGCGCATCGACGCCGGGCCAGCGTACGGGATTGACCGTGCCGATGCAAGCCGGGGAGGGCGCGCCGGTCGGCCGCTCAGGGCTCCTGCGGCGCGGTGCCTTCGGATGGCGGCCGGTCGGCGGGCAACCTGCCCAGCCGCGACGAGGTCGCGCGCTCCGTGCGGATCTTGCGCAACGTGTTCGTCAACGCCTGCGGGCTCGTGTTGAGCTGCCTTGCCGCTTTGGCCGGACGCATGCCTTCGACCAGCACCAGCCGCGCGGCGGCGAGGGACGGGGTGGCCTGCAGGTGCAGCAGCTCGGCCACTTGCCAGAACTCGGCCGAGGTGAAGGTGCCGAGGTCCGGCGGCAACGAGCGCGAAGGGATGGCCTGGCGTTTCTCGAAAACGCAGTGAGGCGCCGGGTCCATCTGCCCGACCCGCGCGATCAGCGCCTCGAGGTAGGCCTGCGTGGCGGGGGTGTTGGAAACCCAGTTCGAATGGATGACCAGCTTCGTCCCGTCGTCGGGGAACGTGTGCTCCCAGCTGACCCTCAACTCCGTCATGGCTGGCTGCGGAACGAGCGCAGCGTGGGGCGGCTCGTTTCCATGTGATTTTTTTGCATTCGTGCAGTATGTCGCGACAACTCGCGCATTCTTTTGTCGATGTCGCCAGTGTGACCGATGAAGGTGGGTTTTATCCCGTGCTTTCGGTGTAGGCGAATGGAAAGATGGGCTGCCTCGCGACGATGTGGCACGCGATGCCCAGCGTCACCGGAGGCGAGCCAAGAAGGGCGCACGACCACGCGCCGCGCGCGGCCGGCGCGGTGGGGGCTGTCTTCCTTGCGGTCTGTCCGCCCTAGGCCGATGCGGCCGATGGCTGGGCGGGTGCGGCCTGTGGTTGTTCCTGCGAGGTGCGAACCGGCGCGGGGGGACCGCAGTCGTCCGGCATCTTGCGCGAGGTGCCTCTCACGAGGTGGCGGGGCACGTGGTGTGTCTTGATGAAAAGTGCCAGCGCCTCGCTGCGCGCGGGCTCGGAGACCGGTAGAAACATGTGCAAAGCGCTCATGGTGTCGTTCCGTCGATGCCAGGCAGGAAGGCGGCGCACCCGCTTGTGCCGGGTGGCTGGCGACCCCTGGCATGGCCGCCCGGCGAGCATTATGAGCGTCTGGATCAACCCCGTTGGCGCTGATGTTTTCGGGCGTTCGGCCGCGCCAGAATGCTTGCTTGTCAACAGGAGCACTCCCATGGGCCACACCGCAACGATCGTCTCCACCGACGTCAATTTCAACCACCGCATCCAGGTCGGCAAGTTCCAGCTCGTGGCGGACGAGCCGGCATCGCTGGGCGGGCAGGGCGCGGGGCCGGCGCCCTACGACTACTACCTGGCCGCGCTGTCCGCCTGCACCGCGATCACGCTGCGGATGTACGCCCAGCGCAAGGGCTGGGAGCTGGGCGAGTTCAAGGCCGAGCTGAGCTTCACGAAAGACGCCGACGGCAAGGCGCACATCCACCGCGTGCTGCACGCCAGCGCTCCGCTGACCGATGCGCAGTGGAGCCGGCTGCTCGAGGTGGTGGCCAACACGCCCGTCACGAAGACGATGCGCGAAGGCGCCGAGATCACGAGCGAGCGTGGGGTGGCGGCGGCCTGACCGCTGGATCAGAACGCATGCCGGATGCCGACGTCGTAGCCCGTCGACGTCGTCGGCACGAGCGACGCGCTGCGCAGGTAGGCCGGGCCGCCGATGGTGATCGCCGCGCCATTCTTGTTGCGCAGCCGGGCCACGGTGGCGTACAGCGCGGTGCGCTTGGACAGGTTGTGCAGGTAGCCCAGCGCGATCTTGCTGGCCTGCGGGTCGGGGCGGTTGTCGTTCAGGTGCTCGTCGTAGACGGCCCGTGAATAGGTCGCGCGGATCACGCCCACACCCACCGGCACGGTGACGCCGATCAGGGCGCTGTTCAGCGTGGCGTCGGGCAGCGGCGAGACAGGCGGCCTCGCGTAGTCGCGGCCGGCCTTGCTGCGGTTGACGCCGGCATGGAACTTGGCGAAGTTGAAGTCGTAGGTGAGCCCCAGGCTTGCGAGTTGCACTTCGTCGGTGGTGCCTGCGTTGTAGTCGTCGCCGGTCGTGCTGCGTCCGAAGGCAACGCCGATGTCCAGCGGTCCCTTGGCGTAGCCGAAGCGCGCGCCGATGTGGCGGCCGGTGCGCGTGCTGTTGGGCGGTGGCGGCGTGGTCCACAGCGTCTGCTTGGTGCCTTCGTGCAGCGCATACATCGCCTGGCCGTAGAAGCCACCCAGGTTCGGTGGCAGGAAGTAGGCGATCGAGTTGTTCGCGCGCGAGACACGGTCGAGCCGCGAACCGGTGTTGGCGATGAAGGTGAGGGCGGCTCCGGCGCCGTTGAAGCTGAAGGGGTCGACCAGCACGTCGTTGACGAACACCGGCATGTAGTCGCGGCCCAGCCGCAGTTCGCCGAAGGTGCCCACCAGGCTCAAGGTCGAGCGGCGCGAGAAGGTGGCGATGCCGGTGGCGCCGTCGTCGTTGGTCACGGGGGCTTCGAGCCAGAACGCCGCCGCCATGCCGCCGCCCAGGTCTTCCTGGCCCATGAAGCCCAGCCGGCTGCTGGCGCTGCGGCTGTTGGCCAGCTCGGTGCGCGAAAGCGAGACGCTGCCGCCGAGCGGCGACAGGTTCTGCGCCCGGTTGGTGGTCGAGGTGATCGAGGCATCGAGCACGCCGAAGATCGTGAGGGTGGACTGGGCGTGCACTGCATCCGATGCGGCAAGGGCCAGGACCAGGGCGGCCTGGGCGATCGATCTCTTCTTCATGCGTTCTGTCTCCGTTGTTGTGCTGAGGGCTGCGTTGCCGGCCGCGATTCTTCTTTTGGGGCGGGGACACAACAAATGAAAATTGAGACCGAGAGGTCTGCTTTGCTTATGGCTGGGTGCCCCGGCCTCAGGGACACAACCCATGGCCGCGCGTGCAAGGGGCGCTTAGCATCCGGGCTTTCCCGCCGAGGCCGTTGCGGCCTGCTCCCGTGCCATGACTCCGTCGTCTGCTGTTCTTTATGCGCGTCTCATGACGGGGGCGCGCTTTCGCCATCTGCAGGCGTTTGCCGCCATCGCCGAGTTCGGCAGCGCGCAGCGCGCGGCCGACGCGATCGGCCTCACGCAGCCCGCGGTGACGCACCTGGTGGCCGACCTGGAGGAGTTTCTTCAGTGCCCGCTGTTCCATCGCCATGCGCGCGGCATGCGCATGACGGACATGGCGCGCGAGCTGCTGCCGTTCGTGCAGCGCTCGCTGGCCGCGCTCGAGGCGGGCACGCAGTTCGTGGCCTTTCGTCAATCGAGTGGGCACAGCATCGTGCGCGTGGGCGCGATCCATGGCGCCATCAACGGCCTGCTGGTGCGGGCGCTGCCGGCTTTCGGACAATCGAAGCCCGACATCCTCGTGCAGCTGCAGGAGGCCAATGCTGCGGAGTCGAGCGCGTTGATCTCGAACCGTGAGGTCGATCTCATGCTGTGCCGCGAACCGCCCGTGTGGCCCGAGGGCTGGGAGTTTGCCGACCTTCTGCCCGACCGGCTCGTGGTCGTTGCCGGCCCGAACCATCCGCTGGTGCGCAAGCGCGGGCTGCGCCTGTCGGACCTGCTGGACGAGATGTGGCTCATGCTGCACCCCGCGACCCATGCGCGAAAGACCTTCGACGCCCTCATGGCCGCGCACGGCACGGCGGCGCGCTACCGCAAGCTCGAGGTCCGCTCCAGCGCGATGGTGCTGGCCCAGTTGCAGAGCGAGACGCTGCTCAGCTTCACGCCCTACAGCGCGATGCGCCAGTTCATCGACATGGGGCAGATCGCACTGATCGACGTGACCGACCTGCCCGCGTTGCCGCCGCTGGGCATCCTGAGCGTGCGCGACGAGCGCGGCGAGGCGGCGAACACGCTGAAGGAGCACCTGTTCCGCTACGCGAGGAAGCACCCCTGAAGCTATAAGCAGGATGCATGGCTGGGGGCCACAAGGCATTGGTTCCCCGTGGGGCAGTCATTGAAGAATGGCCTTTCCAGTTCATTCCAGCGACATCCATCCGACCATGCCAAGAAGAACCCGACTCCTCGCTGCCGCGCTGCTGTGCGCCGCGGCCTTTCACGGCCATGCGGCACCGCCCGAGGCCTATCCGAACAAGCCGGTGACGGTCGTGGTGGCGTACCCGGCGGGCGGCTCCGTCGATGCCATGGCGCGGGCGCTGCATGTGGCGCTCGGCAAGCAGCTGGGCCAGCCGGTGCTGATCGAAAACCTCGGCGGCGGTGCCGGCACCATCGGTGCCGCCAAGGTGGTGCGTGCCCGCGCCGACGGCTACACGCTGCTGCTCGGTTCGGTGAATGAAGTGGTGCTGGCACCGCTGGTCAATCGCGCCGTCAGCTACAAGACCGACGACCTGGTGCCGGTGGCGCGCGTCGGCGACTCCGCGTTTGTGCTGGTGGGGCGCCCCGGCATTGCCGCGCGCACCACCGACGAGCTGATCGAGTTCGCGCGCAAGAACCCCGGCGCATTGAGCTACGCGACCTCGGGCATCGGCACCTTGCAGCACGTGGTCATGCGTGACATCCAGGAGCGCAGCGGCACCTCGATGCTGCACGTGCCGTACAAGGGCGGCTCCACGCAGGTGACCGACCTGCTGGGCGGCCAGGTCGACCTGACGCTGGTGGCGCCAGCCACCTTTCCCGAAGCCATCGAGAGCGGTCGTGTGCGCGGCTTCGGCACCACCGGCCTGCAGCGCGATGAGCTGCTCAAGCACGTGCCCACGCTCAACGAGAGCAAGTACCTCAAGGGCATCGACCTGAACACCTGGCTGGGTTTCTTCGTGCCGCGCCACACGCCGCCGGACGTCACGCAGCGCTTGTCGGCCGCCGTCGATGCTGTGCTGGCCGACGACAAGGTGGCGGCGAACCTGCGTCGCATCGGCTTCATGCCGGCCGCCGCGGGCGCGCGCCCCGGCTTCGCCGAGGTCGTGGCCGAGACGCAGGGCAAGATGCAGGGCATCGTCTCGCGCATGCCGCCCGAGAAGAGCGAGGTGGCGCGATGAGCCTCCTCGACCTCGCCAACCGGCACATCGACGAGATCGCGGCCATCCGCCGCGACATCCACGCCAACCCCGAGCTGGGGTTCGAAGAGGTTCGCACCTCCGCACTGATCGCCGGCAAGCTGCGCGACTGGGGCATCGAGACCCACGAGAAGGTCGGCAACACCGGCGTGGTCGGTGTCGTGCGCGGCCGGCGCGCGGGGGCGGGCGCCATCGGCTTGCGCGCCGACATGGACGCCCTGGCCCTGTGCGAGCAGAACACGCTGGGCCATGCCTCGACGGTCCGTGGCCGCATGCACGCCTGCGGCCACGACGGCCACACGGCGATGCTGCTCGGCGCGGCCCAGGCCCTGGCCGAGAACCCCGACTTCGAGGGCACCGTGCACCTGATCTTCCAGCCCGCGGAAGAAGGGCGCGGCGGCGCGCTGGCGATGCTCGAGGCGCAGCTGTTCGAGCGCTTTCCCTGCGACCGCATCTTCGGCATGCACACCATGCCCGCGTTGCCGCTGGGCCAGTTCGGCATTCGCAGCCAGGCGATGATGGCGGCGTCGGGGCGATGGCAGGTGCGGTTCAACGGCACCGGCGGCCATGGTGGCGCCTACCCGCACCTGTCGACCGACCTGAGCGTGGTGCTGGCGCACTTCATCCTCGGCCTGCAGTCGACCGTCAGCCGCAACGTGGCGCCAGCCGATCCGGCCACCATCAGCGTGGGCCACATCGGCGCGGGCGACCCGGAGGCCATGAACGTGATTCCGGCGGAGTTGCGCATCTCCGGCACCATGCGCGCGTTCTCGGACGAGGTGCAGGCGCTGCTCGAAAAGCGCCTGCGCGAGCATGCGGAGCACGCGGCCGCCACCGAGGGAGCGTCGGTGCATGTGAAGTGCTGGTGGAACTCCGTGCCGCTCGTGAACGACCCCGACGCGACGCGCAACGCGATCCGCGCCGCACACGACGTGGTGGGCCTGCAGGCTGTGAACTCCGAGCAGGCGCCGCTGACAGGCGGTGACGATTTCGCGTTCTTTGCGCGCAAGCGGCCCGGCGCCTACATGCTGATCGGCAACGGCCTGGGCAAGGGCGACGGCCAGGGCGACGTGCACACGCCGTACTACGACTTCAACGACAAGGCCTTGCCGCTGGGCATCGCCTACTGGCTCTCGGTCGTCAACAAGGAACTCGGCGGCACGCTGGGCGCGGCATGAGCGCGTGCGTCGATCTGCGCAGCGACACGGTCACGCAGCCCACGTCCGCCATGTACGAGGCGATGCAGCGCGCGCCCGTGGGCGACGACACCTACGGCGAAGACCCGACCGTCAACGCACTGCAGGCGCGCATCGCCGGCATGCTGGGCTTCGAGGCGGCGATGTTCGTGTCGTCTGGCACGCAGGCCAACCTGTGCGCGGTGCTGGCGCATTGCGGGCGCGGCGACGAATACATCGTCGGCCAGATGGCGCACTGCTACCACTGGGAGGCCGGCGGCGCGGCGATGTTCGGCGGCGTGCAGCCGCAGCCGCTGGACCACGCGGACGACGGCACTCTGCCGTTGGCGGCGATCGCCGAGGCGATCAAGCCGGACAACGAGCACTTCGCCGTCACCCGACTCCTCGCGCTCGAGAACACGCTGGGCGGGCGCTGCCTGCCCTATGCGTACCTGAGTGCGGCGACCGATCTGGCGAGGCAGCACGGCCTGTCGACGCACCTGGATGGCGCGCGCTTGTTCAACGCGGCCACGGCTTGCGATGCGACGTCGCCCGAGGCCGGCGCGCGGCGCATCGCGGGGCACTTCGATTCCGTGTCGGTGTGCTTCAGCAAGGGGTTGGGTGCACCGGTCGGCAGTGCGCTGTGTGGCAGCGCGGCCTTCATTGCGCGGGCGCGGCGCGTGAGAAAGGCGGCGGGCGGCGCGATGCGCCAGGCGGGTGTGTTGGCCGCTGCGGCGCTGCATGCGCTGGACCACCATGTCGAGCGGCTCGCTGAAGACCATCGGCTGGCGAGGCTGCTGTACGAAGGCATTTGCGACCGCCCCGGCGTGCGGGCACAAGCGCCGCAGACCAACATCGTGTTCCTCGATCTGGCCGATCGCGGGCAGGACACGGCACACGCACTTCAAAAGCACCTGCAAGAGAAAGGCATCCGCGTCTCGATGCTGTACGGCCGGCTGCGCCTGGTCACGCACCGGGACGTGGACGAAGCCGGCGTGTTGCGCGCCCTCGATGCGTTGCGCGAATTCCTGAAGCGGTAGCGGCGCCGCTCAGCGCCGAGAGATCACGCGAACCACCGGTTCGCTGTGCACGCGAAAACCCATGCGCTCATAGATGCGCCGCGCGCCCGCGTTGCCCTGCATCACATGCAGCACCGGTACTTCGCCGCGCTGCATCTGCTGCGCCACCAAGCGCGTGACCAGCCGCTTCGCGTAGCCCTTGCCTTGCGCATCAGGGTGCGTGCAGACACCGCTGATCTCGCGCAGCGTGCCGGCGGCCATGCGCTCACCGGCCATCGCCACGAGGCGGCCGTCGGCGTCGAAGCAGCCGACGTACTCACCGAGTTCGATGGTGCGCGTGGAGAAGGGGCCGGGGCGGGTGAGGGCGGCCAGAGCGAGCACCTGTTCGACATCGGCAGCGCCCAGTCGGACCACATCAGGAAGCGTGTCGGCCACGGGCGCAGGTGCGTCCCAGATCATCTTCACGATGACCGATTCCATGTCGACCTGCCAGGTGGACGGCGCGGGGCCCGACCAGCCGATGGCATAGAAGTGCTCGTCCGGCGTGCAGTAGGGCAGCAGCGCGTCGAGGTCGGGGTGCAGTGCGTCGGCAAAACCGACGATGGGGGAGAAGCCTGTGGCGTAGCGGCGTGCGGTCGATGTGCCGGCGGCAAAAGACGCATGCGGGCCCGAGAGGGCGTGCCAGGTGAGGTTGGTGAGGAGGTCTGTCATGGGACTGGATTCTTTCGGCCTGACAGGGACCGTTTTGCGCCGACCGTTGATGTGGGGGGGCGGCGCCTCCTCGTCGGTGACGAGGAGGTGTGTCGCGTCACGCGGCGAGGGCAACCTCGCCGGTATCAGCGACTCAGTGCATCAGCACTTCATGGCCGTGGCTTGTGCGGCGAAGGCGTCGGAAGCGGCCTTGCAGGCAGCGCCGAGTTGGGCGGCGTTGGCGCCGTAGCTGGCCCAGGTGGCCTTGGTCTGCTCGAGGCTGGACTTCAGGGCGTCGGCGGCGGCGCCGCTTTGCTTGCCCACGCAGGCGCTCACCTTGTCCAGGTATTCCTGGCATTCCTTGGGCACGTCGGCCGATGCCGTCGTGGTGGCTGCAGGCGCTGCAGCAGCCGGTGCGCTGGCGGCCGGTGCGGGTGCCGGCGTGGCCGGTGCGGTGGCAGCAGGTGCTGCGGGAGCGGCCGGCGCTGCGGGCGTGGACTCTTGCTTCGAGCAAGCGGTGATGGCGGCAGCCACGAAGATGAGTGCGAGCAGTTTGTTCATTTTTTCTTACATGAGCGAGTTGGATGATGTGCCACGCCTCGTGTCCTCCGGCGCGCAGTGCGCACACCAGGAACGCAAGATTCGGGGCCGGAACAGTATCACCGCGCCCTGTGCAACAGACCCCCGCGAAGGCAGGAATCGGGGGGCTGCAGATGCTCCAAAAACGTAACAATTATCTTGAATCGTTAAATATTGCCGGGTTAAGCAGTCGAAGCTGCGCGGGCGTACACAGGGGGCGTGATGGCCCGTCGAACCGGGTGCTCGACCGGTCTCGCATCTGCAAGCGGATGTTGTTGATTCTTTCGAATTACATCGAAGCGACGAGGCCGCGCGAAGTTTCCCGAAGGCGCGCTGCGGTCCATTTCCGGAGTCGGCGGAGCGGCCTGTCGTGCCTCTTCGGCGGTCACGCACATGGTTACAGCCCCGTGCCGCAGACCCGCTTGTCGCGGTGCGCGTTAGCCGGCAGAACATGGCCGGATGTGGCCCGGTTCCCGGGTGGTCGAATATGTGGCCCGGCTGGCGGCGATGGAAACGAACGAGGGTACGGCCGTGGCGGCGGGGCAGTCGCTGCGCGCCATCGACAACAGCCCGGTGCGCCGGCTGCCGCACCTGCTGCTGGCGCAGGACCACGGCGGCCCCATCGCGCTCAACCCGACCGCGCAGAAGAAAGACCTGCGCCCGGCCGAAGCCTGGTTCCGCGTGACGGTGGAGGGAGAGGACGGCGCACCGGTCGACGGCGTGCGCGAGGTGCGCGCGCATTTCGAAGGCACCCGCGAGAGCCTGGCCCGCCGCTGGATCCATGCGGCGACCTCGGTGCTGATCGAGCAGTCGGGGTTCTGAACAAGCGCGCCCGCTTGCGCCGGCCGGCCATGTGCCGGCAGGCGATGCCCGCGGTCTGCCTTACAGCCGGGTGTGCTCGGAGCGCGGCAGGCGGTCCTGGTCGGAACGCAGGACCGCCAGCATGCTCATGAGCGTCACGCCCGCGGCAAGACCGACCAGGAAAGCAAGCACAACGAGGGAGGGGTCGGTTGTCATGCGGTTCTAACGCCGACCTATCCCGCAAGGTTTACGAGTGTTTACACTTATTTGTCATGTCTGCAGGTCCGGGGTAAACAGGCGTCCGCAAAAGGGTCCCTGTGCTTCGGCACCCACCTGCCACACGGCGTGGCTATAGTCGTTCGACCATGCAGAAACGGATCGAGGTTGTCTTTGTCTCGCGGCGCAATTCGCTGCGCAGCGTGCTGGCCGAGGCCTGTCTTTCCCACCTCGATGCGAAGCGCTTTTCGGTGCGCTCGTGCGGGCAGCCGGGGCGGCTGGCGGCGGACGTGCATCCCGCGGCCGTCGAGGCACTGGGCAGCGCCGGCATGGCCTTGCCGACCTCGCCGCCGCGCAGCTGGGACCTGCTGGCGCGCGCGGGATCGCACAACGCCGATGTCGTCATCACGCTCGACCCCGCGCTCGAACCGCTGCAGCCGCGCTGGCCCGGCCAGCCCGATGCGGCGCTGTGGCCTTACCCCGACGTGGCCGGCGCCAACACCGGCCCCGACGACGCGGCGCATGGCGCGCTCCAGGTGCTGTACTCGCTGCGCCGCCGGCTCGAGTTGCTGGTCAACCTGCCGCTCGTGGGCGCCGACCGCAGCGCGCTGCGCTCTGACATCCGGGACATGGCGCACATGCGCTGACGCGCGCTAGGGCGCGGCGAGCCGCAGCACGAAGGTCTTGGTGTGTGGGTCGGTGAGAAACACCTGCGCCACCTGCCAGGCCTGCGCATGCGCGTCGCGCCAGGCGGTGGCGTACTTGATGTCCAGGCGGGTCATGGGGGGCTCGTCGAGCCGCTCGAGCCGGCGCCAGAGTCGGTAGCAGTGCGCGACCTGCCGGGGCGAGCCGAGCAGTTCCTCGAGTTTGATGCGGTAGGTGAATGCCGCCACCATCACGTCGCGCACCGTGACGTTGCGGCCCTCGACTTCGATGGTGTAGAGGTGCTCGGCGGAGTGGATCTCGTCCTTCATGCGGCGGCGCGGAAATCGGGGCGGACGGTGTCGACCTGCGGGGCAGGCCGGTCGGGAGGATGCGCAGAAAGAGGGAGACGGATCACGGCCGCTCCATCCTAGATGGCACGCTGTTTCGGCGCGAGTGCCGAAAGTCATGCGGATGTTCACACATGGTGTCCCTTTGCGCGAAGCGCGTGAAATTGTTATTAAACGAAATTAAATGCTAATACCTAGGAACTATGTCCTAGGGCGGCGCCGGCAGTAGCCCTAAGCTCCTCACTGACATGAGCGCCACACAGCAACATCTTTTCGTCGAACTTTCCGACGGTTGGTCCAGCGAGATCGACATCCGCCAGACCACCGGCGGCCGCTATGCCGGCGTGGCCGAACTCCGCCTGCGCGGGCTCAAGCGCGGCGTGCTCGTCTTCATGCAGCAGCCCTCGCTGGATGCCGCGGTCGCGCGCGTGCGACTGCGGGCCAGCCAGTTCGCCCGCGAGCGCCTGTCGCTCGCCGAAGCCCGGACCGGCGCACGGGCGAGCTGACCGGGTTCATCCGCACCCGCCGCACTCGCGCTTGAAGTTTTTCTATCCCGGCCATCGGGATTGCCAAACCCGCTGCACCCGCAAGCGGCGCACCATCGAGGCTCACGGATCTCACCGATGGAGCACACGACATGTTGAAGACCTTCAGGAAAGCCATGGGCGCCGCCATTTCGCTGGCCGGGTTCGTGGTGCTGGTGACCCAGCAACTCTGAACGCCCGGCCTCTTTTCCCGCATGGCCTCGCTCAGGGCCGGGGCGGCAGCAGCGGCGAGGTGTACACCGCCGGCGGCGGACGCTGCGGATACACCGAGGTGCCGAAGGTGTTGCCCATGCGATGCCCGGTCGCTGCGCGGTTGAACAAGCCCAGCTGATTGCCCGGCCGCTGCGTGATCGCTTCCGACGCCAGCCCGGGCGCGGCGTCGTCCGGCCCGCGGGCCGGCATCGTGGGCGCGAGCTTGCGGGTCAGGCAGTCGTAGGCGGGCGTGCGCTCGCCGTTCACCACCACCTCGACGCAGCTGCCGTCGGCCTCGCCGCCACCGGAAGGCGGTGTCTGCGCCGCCGCGCCAGTGCCGATCACCGAGAGCATCACGCCGAACAGCCACACACCGACGCGCATCGTTGCACCCCAGGAAAAAAGAAGAAGAAACGCCGTGCCGCGATCACGGCCAACCGGGCAGTCTGGACCGCGCGCAAGTCAGGAAGAAGACGGAATCTCGCGAGGTCGGAAGTGTGAACGAAACGTCACATGTCGGTCATGCACGGTCGCTAGTCTCGCCCGCACGCTCACCCGGGCCGCACGGCGGACGGCCGCTTTCCAGACCCTTCGTTGCTGCTGTTGATCCTCCGTCACATGACACGTACTTCCGCATCGGGCGGTGGCCTGACACTGTCCTGGTGCCTCGTCATGGCGCTGGTGATGTGCGCCGCCCACGCCGCGGCAGCCGACGACATGGCGAGCGACGCGCCGGCGCTGCATTTCGACCTGCCGGCGCAGCCGCTGGCGCGCTCCCTCGCCGTCTTCGGCCACCTCACCGGGCATTCGGTGCTCGTCACCAGCCGCCTCACCGACGGCCGCGAGGCGTCGCCGGTGCAGGGCGACTTCGCGCCGCGCGACGCGCTGCAGCGGATGCTCGTGGGCACCGGGCTGGTGGCGCGCTACACCGGCGCCAGCGCGTTCACGCTCGTGCCGGCACCGGCGACAACCGCCGTCCCCGACGAACGCGTGCCGGTGGGCGCCCCCACGGCCGGCAATGTCCCTGCCTTGCAGGCCTACGCGGCCGTGCTGCAGGGGGCGGTCACGCGCGTGCTGTGCATCGCGCAGCCCGACGCCTTCGGCCGCTACCGGCTCGCGGTCCAGTTGTGGATCGATCCGGCGGGCGCCGTCACCGAGGCCCGCCTGCTCGAGGGCAGCGGCGTGCCGGCGCGCGACGCCGCCGTGCTCGCCAGCCTGCGCGCGCTCGGCCTGGACACGCCGCCGCCGGCCGCGCTGCCGCAGCCCGTCACGCTGCTGCTGACCCCGCGCCCCGACCCGGCGCGCGACTGCCGGCCGTACCTGCGCGCGCGCGCAGGCTGAGTCGCATGTCCGAATCGATCAAGGCCTCGCTGCGCGCGCTGTTCCTCGCGCGCTATGCGCAGTTCCGCAAGCACCTGCACCACCGCCTCGGTTCGGAAGACCTCGCCAACGACGCGCTGCAGGAGGCCTACCTGCGCGTGGAGAACTCGACCGTGCGCAGCGTCGTGCGCTACCCCTCGGCCTACCTGTTCCGCATCGCGCTCAACGTGGCGGAAGACCAGCGCAAGAGCAACGCGCGGCTGCTGAGCGTGGGCGAGGTCGAGGCGCTGTACGACATGGCCGACGAGGCCGCCGACCCCGCGCGCGGCGCCGAGGCGCGCAACGAAATCGAGGCACTCGAGCGCGCGCTGGCCGAGCTGCCGCGCCGCCGCCGCGCCATCGTGCTGGCCGCGCGTGTCGACGAGATGCCGCACAAGGACATCGCGGCGCGCTACGGCGTGTCGGCGCGCACCGTCGAGAAGGAACTGCGCGCCGGCCTGGAACATTGCTGCGAGCGGCTCGGGCGGGATTTCATCCAGCGCTTCGGTCCTGGCGCCGGAAAACAGTCTCCCCATGATGACCGCTGAAGAATCCCAGGCGACCGAGGCCATGAAGCAGACCCTGCAACGCGAAGCGCAAGCCTGGGTGGTGCGGCTCGGCTCGCAACAGGCCACCGAAGACGACGCCCAGGCCTTCCGGCGCTGGTGCGCGCGCAGCCGCGAGCACGCGCAGGCCTTCGTGCAGGCGCGCCAGGTGTGGCAGGCCATGGCGCCGGCCGCGCAGCGCGTGCGCCAGCAGGAAGCGCGCGAGGCGGCCCACCGCCGCCTGCCGGTGCCCGGACGCCGTGCCTTCCTGGGCGGTGCGGTCGCGGCGTCGGTCGCCTACCTCGCGGTGTCGCCGCCGCTGGCGTTGTGGCCTTCGGTCGCCGAATGGAGCGATGACTACCGCACCGCCACCGGCGAGCAGCGCGAGGTCGCCATGGGCGACGGCGTGGTGCTGCAGATGAACACGCAGACGCGCATCAACCTGCGCCGCGGCGCGACGGAGAGCGCGAGCGAAGCCATCGAACTGGTGTCCGGCGAGGCCGAGGTGCTCGCCGGCGGCCCGGCCTCGGCGCGCGTCACGGTCGCGGCGGGCGGCGGCACGGTGTCGGCGACGCGCGCGCGCTTCAACATCCGCCACCTCGACGGCGAGGTCTGCGTGACCTGCCTGGCGGGCCAGGTCGACGTGGCGCAAGGCACGCAGCAGGCGCGGCTCGACGCAGGCCGGCAGCTGCGCTACGGCCCCGCGGAGCTCGGCGTCGTCACGGGCGTGGACACCGGCCCCGTCGTCGCCTGGCGCCGCCGCCAGCTGGTGTTCGACCAGGTGCCGCTGTCGCAGGTGGTGGCCGAGGTCAACCGCTACCGCCACGGCCGGCTCATCCTCACGAACGAGGCGCTGGGCCGCAGCCGCGTGCAGGCCAGCTTCTCCATCGACCGGCTGGACGACGTGGCCTTCCTCGTGCGCGACGTGTACGGCGCCGAACTCACGCAGCTGCCCGGTGGCATCGTGCTGCTGGGCGCCGCCAGCGCCTGAAGTGCGTCGCAGCGTGCCGATCCGCGTGTTCGTGAAGATTTCGTGACATGGTGCAGTCGCGCCGGACCTTCGCTGTCATAGCTCGGTAGTCCACGGGCCCTTGCGCTTCGTGGCCCCGATCGAGCAACGAAACACGAACCCATGGAAGTCCGCATGCAACGCAGCAGCCGCCGCACGGTGTCCCGGCGCAACCCGCCGAACGCGTCCTCTTCTTCTTATTCGTCCGCCGCATTCGCGCAGGTCCGGCTCACGCCGCTGGTGCGCGCCATCGCGCTGCTGCTGGCCGGCGGCGCCGCGTTCGACGGCGCGCAGGCGCAGCAGGCGTTCAGCGGCGCGTGGATGGCGCAGAAGAACATGGCGCAGAGCACCGCGCTGGCCACCGGCCGCCTGCCCAACGGCCTGCCCGCCGCGATGCTCGCGGGGCCGCAGGCGCAGCAGCAGCGTGCGAACGAACAGCTGCAGCAGTCCCTCGGCAACCTGAACCTGGCGGCGCGCGCCATCGCGGCGCAGCAGTCGGCGCAGGCCGCGGCGCGCGCCGCCGCGCAGCACGACCCCTCGGTGCCCGACGGCCTGGCCGAAGGCGGCCTGAAGGTCGACACGAACGCGCTCACCGCCGGCTGGCACAACGCGCGTCCGCTCACGCCCGATTCGCAGCGCCAGGCCGCGGGCCGCACCGTGGTCACGGTCGAGCAGACGGCCGACAAGGCGATCCTCAACTGGGAGACCTTCAATGTCGGGCGCAACACCACGGTGAAGTTCGACCAGCAGGCCAGCTGGTCGGTGCTCAACCGCGTGAACGATCCGAAGGCGCGACCCTCGCAGATCCAGGGGCAGATCCAGGCCGACGGCACGGTGATGGTCGTGAACCGCAACGGCATCGTGTTCAGCGGCAGCAGCCAGGTCGACACGCGCAACCTCGTGGCCGCGGCCGTGGGCATGAGCGACGCGCAGTTCAGGCGCGGCCTGTACAGCGATACGCGCGGCAGCACCCAGGTGCCGGTGCTGGCCAACGACCTGGTGCTCCACGCCACCGGCGCCACGCACGGCGCGGCCACCGCCGACGTGGTGGTGGAGCCCGGCGCGCGCATCGCCACGCGCCGGCCCACCAGCGTGACCGAGGGCGGCGGCTACGTGCTGCTGGCCGGGCGCGAGGCGCACAACCACGGCAGCATCGCGACCGCCAATGGCCAGACCGTGCTGGCCGCCGGCGACGCCTTCGTGATCCGCAAGGGCATGGGCACCGACGGCAACAGCGACTCGAGCACGCGCGGCAACGAGGTCGATCCGCTGCGCCTGGCCGGCAGCGCCGCCGGCCGCGTGCGCAACACCGGCCTGATCGCCGCGCCGACCGGCGACGTGACCCTGGTCGGCAAGACGGTGGAGCAGCAGGGCGTGCTGCTGTCCAGCAGCTCGGTCAACACGCGCGGCACGCTGCACCTGCGGGCGGTGGGCGAAGCCGGCGAGGCGCGCGTCACGCTGGCGCCGCAGAGCACCAGCGCGATCGTGCTGGAGAACGACGGCGCCACCGCGCTCGACGTGCAGCGCGACACCCTGCTGAAGGACTCGATGCGCCTGAGCGACGGCGGCTACAACCGCCGCGACCAGTCGCTGGTGAAGATCGACTCGGCCGGCGACATCGACTTCGACGGCGGCTCGCTCACCCTGGCCACCGGCGGCCAGGTGCAGGCGCGCGCCGAGCGCCGCACGCGCGTGGCCAGCGGCGCCGCCATCGACGTGGCCGGCGCGGTCGGCGTCGGCGTGGCCATGGCGTCGAACAACGTGAAGATCAACGTGCAGGGCAACGAGCAGCGCGACGCGCCGCTCAACCGCGACGGCAAGCGCCTGAACAACCTGGACATGTGGATCGACCGCCGCGACCTCGTGCGCGTGGCGGCCGGCGTCAACGGCTACGCCGGCGAGCGCTGGTACACCGGCGGCGGCCTGCTGGAGGTCGGCGGCTACCTCAACACCGACGGCCACACGGTCGGCGAATGGGCCGCGTCGGGCGGCACGGTGGCCTTCGCCGGCGGCGAGCTGGTCACGCAGCGCGGCTCGCGCATCAACGTGGCCGGCGGCACGCTCGACGTGCAGACCGGCCGGCTGCAGCAGAGCTGGCTCAAGGGCCCCGACGGGCGCCTGTACAACCTGTCGACCGCGCCGGCCGACATCGTCTACACCGGCCTCTATCGCGGCTTCGAGGACGAACATGCGCGCTGGGGCAAGACCACCACCGGCTACTTCTACAACCCGCTGATCGCGCCGCGCGAACGGCTGGAAAACGGCTACACCGTGGGCCGCGATGCCGGCCAGGTGCAGGTCGGCACGCGCGCCGCGGTGCTCGAAGGCGACATCGACGCCACCGTGTTCCAGGGCGAGCGCCAGCAGCGCAAGCGCGATGCCGGCCTGGACAGCTACCGCCAGCTGCAGACCGCGGCGCCGCTGGCCGGGCGCCTGGTCATCGGCGGCGTGGCGCCGGTCTACGACGCCGCCACCGGCCTGCTGCGCGACAACCCTTCCGCGCGGGTCGACCGCGTCACCTTCGCCGAGGCGCCGATCTCGCCCGCCGCGCTGGCCGATGCACTGGTCGCCGGCGAGGCACTGCCGAAGGACCTCGCGGGCCATGTGCGCATCGACAGCCAGTGGCTGCAGCGCCAGCGTCTGGGCGGCGTCGTCGCCTATGCGAACGACACGGTGGCCGTGACGTCCGCGCTCGCCGTCGCGCCCGGCGGCAGCATCGCGCTGCACGCGCCCACGGTGGCGGTGGAGGCCGACCTGGTCGCGCGCGGCGGCAGCATCGCGCTGGGCGACCTGGTCAGTCGCTTCGCCAGCGCCAACGGCGGCAGCTGGGTCGACATCTCCATTGCCGACGTGCTGCCGGTCGGCTACGCGCCGCGCGTGGCGGTGGGCGAGGGCGTGCGGCTGGATGCGCGCGGCCTCTGGAGCCACATCGCGCAATCGCCCGATCGCATCGAAGGCCTGCCTTACGTGGATGGCGGGCAGGTCACGCTGCGCAGCACCGGCGATGTGGTGCTCGGCGCGCGCAGCCTGGTCGACGTGTCGGGCGGCGCGGCCCTGCTGGCCGGCAACGAACTGCGCGGCGGCCGTGGCGGCGACGTGACGCTGATGGCGGCCCAGCCCGGCAACGATGGCGCGGGCCCGGGCACGCTGCGCATGGACGGCGAGGTGCGCGGCCACGGCGTGAAGGGCGGCGGCAAGCTGACGCTGGCCAACGGCGCGGCCATCGGCATCGGCGAACTGTCCGCCGGCGGCGACGGGCAGCTCGCGGCCGGGCGCAGCAGCACCGTGCACCTGCGGCTGGCCGGCGACTACGTGATCGCGGCCGGCAGCGAGATCCCGATGGACTTCGCCGTCACGGTGTCGCGTGCGCTGCCGGGCGAGGCGCTCAAGGAGAGCGTGCAACCCGGCCTCAGCAACGCGCGCACCGTCGTCACCGGCGCCGACTGGGTGGTGCCGCCGGGCACGCAGGCGTTCCTGCTCGACGGCAAGGGCTACGAGCCGGGCCAGACGGTGCCGGCCGGCAGCGTGCTGGCGGCCATCACCCTGCTGGCCCAGGGCTACGTGCTGCCCAAGGACGTGTTCCCCTCGGGCCTGCCGATCCCGCCCAAGACCACGTCGTACAAGGCCGGCACGGTGGCCGCCGCCGACACCGTGATGCCCGCGGGCACGGCGATCGTCGCCGGCACCGTGCTGCCGCGCGCGGTCGCGGTGCAGCCGCTGCTGCGCCTGGACACCGACCTGTTCGAGAGCGGCTTCGCGCAGTACACGGTGCGCGGCCAGGACGGCGTGGCCGTGGCCGACGGCGCGCGCGTGGACGTGCGCATGCCGGTGCAGCGCTTCGACCCGGTCGCCGGCGCGCTCGCGCCCACCGGCGCCGACCCGTCCGTCGCGCTGCCGCTGTGGATGCCGCCGGTGTACCAGGACGATCCGGTGAAGCAGAAGCTCACCCAGCGCGCCGGCGCCGACCTGGCGCTGGAGGCCGGCACGCTCTACCAGCGCGCGCCGCTGGTGGTGGGCGAGGGCGCCCACATCGCGCTCGACCCCGGCCGCACGCTCACGCTGCGCGGCAACGACCAGATCACGGTCGATGGCACGCTCTCGGCCTGGGGCGGGCGCGTCGCGCTGCTGCCGGGCGAGCACGGCATGGGCAACGCACGCAATCTGGCCGACGGCATGCCCAACGCACGCTCGTACTGGATCGGCGAGCACGCGCTGATCGACGTCGCCGCGCGCCCGGTGGTGGCCACCGACGCGCGCGGCCACCGCTACGGCCAGGTGGCCAGCGGCGGCACCATCGAGATCGGCGCGCGCCACGTGCTCGATGCCACGCAAGTGGACGCGGCCGATGCCTTCGTGGTGCTGCGCCCCGGCGCGCGGCTGGAGGCCTCGGGCACGTCGGCAACGCTCGACCTGCCGGGCCGTGGCGCGACCGAGGTCGCCAGCCACGGCGGCACCATCGCGCTCAGTTCTTTCCGCGGCCTGTTCCTGGACGGGGACATGCGCGCCGCCGCGGGCGGCGCGGGCGCGGCCGGTGGCATGCTGGCGCTGAACCTGGACACGCCCATCTACGGCACGGTGGCGCGCTACAACCTGAAGGGCGAGAACGTCGACGACGCGGTGCGCGTGCCGCGCGAGATGCTGCTGGCGCAGGTGCAGGGCCGCAGCGCGGTGGCCGACGCCGCCGGCCTGCGCCCGGGCCAGGCGCATGGCGCGCTGGCCTACGGCACGGCGCGCATCGGCGTCGACCGCATCCACGACGGCGGCTTCGACAACCTGTCGCTGCTCAGCCACGGCATGCTGTCCTTCGACGGCAGCGTCGATCTCTCGCTCGGCCAGAGCCTGCGCCTGACCACCACCGCGCTGGCCCTGGCGGATGCGTCCGCGCCCGATGCGCGTGTGGCCCTGGCGGCGCCTTACATCCGCCTGGCCGCCAGCGGGCGCACCCAGATCGACGACTACATCCTGCCCAACCCGGTGCTCGGCTCGCGCAACGCCGGCGGAGGGGCCGGCACGCTGGGCGTGCCGCTGGTGTCGGCCGGCAGTTCGCTGCGGCTGGACGCGCAGCTCATCGACCTGGCGGGCATGGTGCAGCAGGGCGTGCGCGGCACCATCGTGCGCAACGTGCCCGAGGACCTGGTCGTTGAGCGCAACGCCTTCGACCACACGTTGCTGCGCAGCAGCGGCGACCTGCGCCTGTCGAACAACGCCAGGTTCTACGTGCCGGGCGACCTCACGCTGGCGGCGGCGCAGATCTACCCGGCCACCGGCGACAGCGGGCTGGTGCAGGTCGGCCAGCGCAACGTCATCGACAAGTGGGGCACTCGCCAGGCCGAGATGGACATGAACCGTCGGCTGGTGATCGAGCGCGTGGGCGACACGCCGGCCATGCCGCAGTCGGCCTTCGGTTCGCTCACCTTCCACGCCGCCCACATCGAGCAGCGCGGCGTGCTGCGCGCGCCGCTGGGCGGCATCGCGCTGGGCAGCGTCTTCGGCGACACCTCCACCAGCACCGTGCAGCTGCATGCGGGCAGCCTGACCTCGGTCAGCGCCGACGGGCTGCTGATGCCCTACGGCGGCACGCAGGACGGACTGACCTATCTCTTCAACGGCAAGGACGTGGCCTACCGCGTGCCCGGCGTCGGCCCGGCCATCACGCTGTCCGGCCACGCGGTGGACGTGCGCGAGGGCGCGGTGCTCGACATGTCGGGCGGCGGCACGCTCACCGGCACCGCCTTCCTGGCCGGGCGCGGCGGCTCCACCGACGCGCGCATGCACCCGCTGGCGCAGGTGGGCGCGCAGCGCAAGGGCTTCGTGCTGCCCGGCCTGGCCACCAACCCGGTCTATGCCATCGTGCCGGGCGTGCAGCCGCTGCAGGCGCCGCTCGGCGCCGAGAAGGGCGCGAGCGATCCGGCAGTAGGCCGGCAGATCACCGTCGGTGCTGGCGTGCCCGGCCTGCCGCCGGGCCGCTACACGCTGATGCCCTCTGCCTACGCGCTGCTGCCCGGCGCCTTCCGCGTCGAGCTCAACGGGCTGGCCGCGCAGGTCGGCGCCCCGGGCAGCGCGACGGCGATGCGCAACGGCTCCTACACCGCGCCCGCGCAATTGGGCGTGGCCGGCACCGGCATCCATGACGCGCTGCCGCTGCAGGCGGTGTTCACGCCGGGCGACGTGCTGCGCACCTACGCGCAGTACAACGAGACCGGCTATGCCGACTTCGCCGTGGCGCAGGCGCTGCGCGACGGCGTGCCGCGCCCGCTGCTGGAGCGCGACGCCAAGGCGCTGCGCTTCCAGTTCGGCCTGAAGGGCTCGGCGGGCGAGATGCCCGGCGAACCCGCGCTGCGCTTCGCCGGCACCGCGCGCTACGCCACGGTGGGCGACGGCATGGGCGGCACGGCGCTGGTGCTCGGCGGAACGGCGCGCTCCTTCGAGGTGCTGGGCGACGGCGCCGCGCCCACGCCGGACTTCAAGGGCACCTCGCTGCATGCGCGCGACCTCAACGCCATCGGCGCCGCGCAGCTGGCCATCGGCGGCGCGCCGGCGGGCACCTTCGTGCAGGACGCCACCGCGGCCGATCGGCTGAGGGACGCCAACCGCCTGGGCTTCAGCGGCGCCGCCGAGGGCATCGTGCTGCGCGAGGGCGCGGTGCTGCGCGCGGGCGAGGTGTTCCTGGTCACCGACCGCCGCGACTCGGGCATCACCGTCGAGTCCGGTGCCGGCATCGACACGCTGGGTCGCGGGCCGGCGGCCTGGGACTCGCGCCGCGGCTACATCTACGAGCCGGGCTTGCGCAGCGTGCTGGCGGTGTCCAACGGCTGGATCGACATCCAGCCGCCGTCTGCATCGAGCGGCGGCCAAACGGGCCCCGGCCGCATCGACATCGGCGTGTGCGCCCCCAGCGGCAGCTGCAGCGCCGGCGCGCGGCTGTATTCCGAAGGCACCATCACCGCCGCCACCGACCAGGCCTTCACGCTGGGCGAAAGCACGCGCTACGGCACGCGCAACCTGGTGCTGGCGCTGGGCGGCATCAACGTGGGCGGCGAACGCGCGCTGGGCGACGCCGCCGCGCGCGGCGCGCTGCCGCCGGGCCTGACGCTGAACCAGTCCGTGCTCGACCGCCTGCTGCGCGGCGACACCAGCACCGGCGCACCCGCGCTGGAGAACCTGGTGTTCACCGTGCGCGACGCGGTCAACTTCTTCGGCTCCACGCAGCTGTCGACCATCGACCCCGCCACCGGCCAGTCGACGATCTCGCGCCTGATGCTGACCACGCCCGCGATCTACGGCTGGGGCGACGCCGACAGCGTGGCGCGCATCCACACCGACGTGCTGGTGTGGAACGGCACGCGCACGCCGCCCGGCCTGGTGGCCACCGGCGGCGCAGGCACCGGCAGCGGCCGGCTGCAGATCGACGCCCGGCGCATCGAACTGGGCGCCGCGCGCGACATGCGCGTGGACACCGTGCACGACATGGACCGGCTGGTGCTGGGCTTCGGCGAGGTGCAACTCAACGCCAGCGAGCAGGTCACGGCGCGCCAGAAGGGCTCGCTCTCGGTCTACCAGTCGCAGGGCGCGTGGGACGAGGCCGCCAAGGGCCATGTGCGCACGGGCGGCGCGCTGCGCATCGACACGCCGCTCCTGACCGGCGAGGCTGGCTCGGTGATGCGCTACACCGCCGGCGGTGATGTGCGCGTGGCCGCGCCGCAAGGCATGCAGCCGGGCGCGATGAACGACGCCGACGCGTCGCGCGCGCTGGGCGCCGAGATCGCCATCGACGGGCGCAGCGTGACGCTCGACACCGCGGTGGTGCTGCCCAGCGGCAAGCTGGTGCTGCGCGCCGACGGCGACGTGCGGCTGCACGACGGCGCGCGGCTGGACCTGGCCGGCCGGCGCCTGCGCTTCTTCGACGTCGACAAGTACAGCTGGGGCGGCGACGTGGAGATCGAAAGCCGCACGGGCAACGTGCGCCAGGCGTCGGGCGCGCAGATCGACCTGTCGGCGCAGAACAACCGCGCCGGCCGGCTGGCCGTCACCGCGCTCGGCGCGGGTGCCGGCCAGGTCGAACTGCTGGGCCGCATCGCCGGCGGCAGCAGCGGCGAGTACGACGCGGGCGGCACGGCGGTGCCTTACGCGGCGGGGCGCATCGACGTGCGCGCGCAGCGCCTGGCCGACTTTGCCGGCCTGAACCGCCGCCTGACCGACGGCGGCGTGGTCGGCGAGCGCAGCTTCCAGCTCAAGCAGGGCGACCTGGTGGTGGGCGACGAGCTGAAGGCGCGCGAGATCAACCTCTCGGTCGACGGCGGCCACCTGACCGTGGCCGGCACCGTGGACGCCGGCGGCGTGCAGGTCGGCAGCATCCGGCTGGCGGCGCGCGACGGCGTCACCCTTGCCGGCAACGCGCTGCTCGACGCGCACGGCACGCGGCTGCGCGTGGACAGCTACGGCCAGGCCATCGAGGCGCCCAACCGCGCCACCATCGAGATCGACAGCGGCCAGGGGCGCCTCGTGCTGGAGAGCGGCGCGCGCATGGACCTGCGCGCCGGCACCGACGGCACGCCGCGCGCCTTCGGCACGGTGGAGCTCAACGCACCGCGCCTGGGCGGCGCGCGCGGCAACGACATCGACATCGACGCCGGCGGCACGCAGCGCATCGAGGGCGCGCGCACGATCACCGTCAACGGCTTCTTCCGCTACGACGACGCGCCCACGGGCACCGACCCGGACATCAGCGGGCGGCCCTACCAGCGCATCGACCAGGCCTACCTGCAGGCCAAGCACGAGGACAGCACGGCCTTCATGCGCAACGTGCTGGCCAACGGTGCGCTGGTCGACGGCCGGCTGGCCGGCCTGCGCGCCTACGGCGATGCCTTCCACCTGCGCCCCGGCGTGCAGATCGTGAGCCGGACGCCCGATGGCGACCTGCAGATCGACGGCGACCTCGACCTCTCGGCCTTCCGCTACGACAGCCTCAACGCGCGCACGCAGCGCACCGGCGTCTACGGCTCGGGCGAGGCCGGCGCGCTGGTGATGCGCGCGGGCGGCAACCTGAAGATCCACGGCAGCATCAACGACGGCTTCGACACCTCGGCGCTGCCGGCCACGCGCGACGACGACGGCTGGGTGCTGCTGAAAGGGCGCGTGCCTTTCGGCGGCGACGTGGTGGTGCCGCGCGGCGGCGTGGTCACGCTGGCCGAGAACACCTTCCTGCAGCCCGGGCGCGCGCTCAACTTCCAGGCGCCGCTCAAGGCCATGAGCCTGGCCGCCGGCACCGTGCTGCCGGTGCGCGCGGTGCTCACTGAGGGCTACACGCTGCCCGCGGGCACCGTGCTCGGCGGCGCGGTGCGCGATGCGTCCGGCCAGGTCCTTCATGCGGCCGGCACCGTGCTGGCGCAGCCGCTCGTGCTGGGCGCGAACATGCAGCTGGACCCCGGCGTGCGGCTGGCGGGCGCGGCCAAGGTCGGGCCGATGCTGTGGCCGGTCGGCGTGCCGCTGCCGTTCCCCGACGGCGCCGTGCTGGACGTCAACCAGCCGCCGTTCTACCGCTACAACGGACCGGTGCTGGCGCGCGAGGTGCCGCTGCAGCGCGGCGCCGTCATCCCGGCCGAGACGGTGGTCGTGCTGCCCGGCGGCGCGGCGTCGGTCCGGCTGCGCCTGGCCGACGGCGACGGCAACCAGGGCCGCAACTTCGCCATCGCGCCGATGCTGGCCGAGGGCTCGCAGTCGTGGTCGATGCGCCTGGTGGCCGGCGCCGACACGCAGGCCGCCGACAGCCGCGCGCTGCAGCCGCGCGGGCCGCAGCGCGACCTGCTGCTGGCCGACACGCACTACGGCAACGCCTTCACGAAGGAGCTGGTCTCCGGCGGCAAGGTGTGGGCCTGGAACCAGAAGGCGGCCGACGAAGGCTGGGGCAGCTTGGGCAGCATCGTCACGCCGGAGGAGGTGTCCTGGGGCATGTGCGACATCGGCTATTGCGACCTGGTCTCCGAGACCCCCGAGGTCTGGGACTTCAAGTCCTACCCCGTGCGCCAGCCGCTGTTCAGCGTGGTGCGCACCGGCACCGGCGACCTGGACCTGCTGGCCGGCAACGACTTCACGCAGCGCTCGCCCTACGGCATCTACACCGCCGGCACCCGCGCCGCGGCGCGCGCCGACGACGCCGACTTTCACCTGCCGCGCGCCAAGGGTCCGCAAGGCACGGTGCTCAACGGCGGCTACGACATCTTCGAGCAGTTCGTCGACAGCCAGAGCCTGTACCGCGCCTGGTACCCCGACCACGGCGGCAACCTGCGCATGCGCGTGCAGGGCGATGCGCGCGGCGACACCATCGGCGTGCGCGGCAACATGCGCCGCACCACCGACGAACTGGGCATCTTCCGCAAGCAGATGCCCAGCGCCATGCTCGGCAACTGGCTGTGGCGCCAGGGCACCGGCAGCGTGGTGCCGGGCGCCGAGGGCGTGCCCACCGCGTGGTGGATCAACTTCGGCAGCTACGTCGCGGGCCACGAAGGCACGACCTACGACCTCGGCGGCCTCTGGCCCTACCTGATCGGCTTCACCGGCATCGGCACGCTGGGCGGCGGCAACCTGGTGTTCGAGACCGGCGGCAACGCCGGGATGATGGAGCAGATGGGCGACCACAGCGCCACCTACGTGGCGCGCAGCCAGGGCCTGCATCTCGCCGTGGGCAGCACCGGCCGCGTGACGCGCGCGGGCGAGCTGCTGCTGACCGGCGGCGGCGACCTGGACGTGCGCATCGGCGGCACGCTGAACCCGGCGCCCGAGGTGCGCGCAGTGCCCGCCAGCACCACCTGGCAGGCCGGCAGCCTCCAGCGCTACGACCGCATGCGGCTGGACCTGAACGGGGTCTTCGCCAACCTGCGCGGCGCGCTGCGGCTGGAAAGCGGCGCGGTGGGCGGCATCGAGCTGGACTTCGGCACGCCCGGCCCGAAGGACTCGCGCGCGCTCAGCCCTTACGTCGCCGGCTCGTCGATCGCCTCGGGCGGCCCGGTGCTGATTCCCGGCGACGCCGGCGTGCGGCTCGATGCGCGCGGCGACCTGGTGCTGGGCGGCGTGGCCGATCCGGGGCGCGTGCCCACGCTCACGCACGGCACGCCCTTCAGCGCCAACGGCACGCAGCACCCGGGCGAAGGCTGGACCTGGTTCTCGCTGTGGACGCCGTCGACCGCGATCGACCTGTTCAGCGCCGGCGGCAACCTCACGCCGACGCTGGGCTGGACCGACCTGGGCGATCGCACCAACCACCAGGCGACCGACGGCCGCTTCGTCTACCCGGCCGTGCTGCGCGCGCTGGCGGCCAGCGGCAGCCTGTACTACGGCAGCGCGAGCTCGGGCGTGCGCGACGAGTCGAGCAACGGGCCGGTGCTGTCGCCCTGGAGCCTCACGCTGGCGCCGTCGCCGGTCGGCCCGCAGTACGCGGTGAAGCGCACCGCGCAGCTGGAGCTGCTGGCGCGCGACTCCATTCATGCGGCGGGCTACACCATCACGCCCTCGGGCGCCGATCCGTCGCGGCTGGTGGACCCGTTCCAGCCGGGCTTCGCCGCGCTGGGCGGCGAACTCTGGTACGGCCGCGAGCTGATCCACAACACGGCCGCCGACGCGCTGCTGCCCTCCATTGCACTGGACGGCCAGAATTCGTGGCTGCGCTTTCCGCTGTTCACGCTCACCTCGCCCAGCGTGGCCGACGTGGCGCCGGCGGGCCAGCCGCCGTCGCGCTTCTATGCGCTGGAGGGCGACATCGTGGGCCTGCGCACCGGCTCGATCGTCTACCGCGGCTCCAACACCGGCGTGGCGACGCCGAACGGGCTCTGGTACGAAGGGGCGGGCCCGGTGGCGATCCGCGCCGGGCGCGACATCGTCGGTGCCGGCACCGCGCTGGGCGAGGTCGATCTCGTGCCGTCGGAGGGCGCGGGCTGGCGCGGGCGCGACTTCCCCGGCCGGCCGGAGCTGCCGCCGCAGCCGCAGACGCTGAACGCCGCCTCGGCGCGCGGCAACCTGATCGTGCACCGCCACGCCGACGACGTGTCGGTGGTGGAGGCCGGGCGCGACATCCGCAACAGCAGCTTCCACATCGCCGGCCCCGGCGAGCTGGTACTGAGCGCCGGCCGCGAGCTGTACATGGCCGACAAGGGCGAGCTCAAGAGCCTGGGCGCCATCGTCAACGTGAAGCCGGGCGACCGCAGCAGCGGTGCCGGCATCTCGGTGGCGGTGGGCGTGGGCCGCGACGGGCCGGACTGGGCCGGCTTCGCCGCGCGCTACCTCGACCCCAGGCGCCGCGCCGCGAGCGGCCAGCCCTTCGCCGACCAGCCCGGCACCGCGCTGTACAGCTACGGCGGCGAGCTCACGCTGGCCGGCTGGCTGTCGCAGCAGTTCGGCTACGGCGGCGACGAGGCCGGCGCCGACGCCTACCTGAAGCGCAAGCAGGCCGAGATCGACGGCCAGCGCAGCGAAGGCGGCGGCAGCACGCGCCGCGACCTGGTGCGCGAGTTCGGCCTGGCCGAAGGCCTGCACCTGGTGAACTGGCTGCGCGATCGCTTCGGCGGGCGCAACAGCCAGGGCCGCCACTTCGACGCTGCCAGCATGGACGCGCAGGCCTTCTTCGCCGCGCTGCCGCCCGAGCAGCAGCAGGTGTACCTGCGCAACGTGTACTTCGCCGAGCTGCGCGCCGGCGGGCGCGAATACAACGAGGAGGGCGGCCCGCGCCGGGGCAGCTACCTGCGCGGGCGCGAGGCCATCGCCACGCTGTTCCCGGCGCAGGGCGCCGACGGCGGCGCGCGCCGCTACCAGGGCGACCTGACCATGTTCAGCAGCGCCAACTACTACGCGAGCAGCTCGGACCCGTTCACCAAGCGCCCGCAGGCCGGCAAGAGCTACCTGCGGCGCGACGCCTGGACGGCCGCCGGCCGGCCCAGCGACATCGGCGTGTACGACGCGCTCGACGCCGGCATCCACACCAACTTTGGCGGCAACGTGAACATCCTCGTGCCGGGCGGGCGCACGCTGGTGGGGGTGGACGGCGGCTTCGTGCCGGGCGAGGGCTCGGGCGTGCTGACGCAGGGCGCGGGCGAGGTGCAGATCTATTCGCTGGACAGCATCCTGCTGGGCCAGAGCCGCATCTTCACCACCTTCGGCGGCGGCATCCTGGCCTGGTCGGCGCAGGGCGACATCAACGCCGGGCGCGGCTCGAAGTCGACCGTGGTCTACACGCCGCAGCGGCGCCTGTACGACGACGCCGGCAACGTCAGCCTGTCGCCGACCACGCCCAACACCGGCGCCGGCATCGCCACGCTGAACCCGATCCCCGAGGTGCCGCCGGGCGACATCGACCTGATCGCGCCGCTGGGCACCATCGACGCCGGCGAGGCGGGCATCCGCGTGTCGGGCAACGTGAACCTGGCGGCGCTGCGCGTGGCCAACGCCGAGAACATCCAGGTGCAGGGCAAGTCCACCGGCGTCCCGGTGGTGGCGGCGGTGAACGTGGGCGCGCTCACCAACGCCAGCGCCGCCGCCTCGCAGGCCGCCACCGCGGCGCAGGACGCCGTGCAGCGCGACCGCGCGGCGCAGCGCCAGGCACTGCCCTCGGTGTTCACCGTGCGCGTGCTCGGCTTCGGCAACGAACCCGCGGGCGGCGAGAGCGGCGGCGCCGGTGCCGGCCGCGAGCGCAGCGGCGCGGCCTACGACCCCAAGGGCGTGGTGCAGGTGCTCGGCGCGGGCGCGCTCACCACCGCGCAGATGCAGTCGCTCACGCCGGGCGAGCAGCGGGGGCTGAAACGCTGAGGCGCTGAACCTTTGCGCTACCCGCGCCGGCGAAAAAAACACAAGGGCCTCCCATGCGGAGGCCCTTCTTCTTATGTGCGCGAAACCCGCCGCGCCGGACCTCGTGCCGATTTCTTGATGAAGTTTTCGTGACAAACGACAGTCGCCGCGCACGCCGTGCGTCTAGGTATCGGTACGCAGCAGCGACATGAAGGCTCTCCACCATGAGCCGCTGCCACGCGAGCTTCATCCTTGAGAACCGAGCTGTAAATGCATGACATGAAGAAGAACGCCCCACCGACCTGCTGGAGAGCGGTGTGGCTGGCGGTGATGGCGATCGGTGCCCCGGCGGCAGCGTTCGCACAAGCACCTGCCGCTGTCTCCACGCCGGCCGCGACCTCGGCCACCCCACCGGCCGCGCCCGCGGCCACCGAACCGGCCCGCAAGGTCGACATCGCCGAATACATCGTGCGCGGCAACACCGTGCTGGACGCCCGCGCCATCGAGAAGGCGGTCACGCCCTTCCTCGGCCCCGAGCGCACGCTCAAGGACGTGGAGGGCGCGCGCGACGCGCTGCTCGCGGCCTACCAGGCGGCGGGCTACCAGTCGGTGTATGTCGACCTGCCCGAGCAGCAGGTCACGCAGGGCGTGGTGTTCCTGCAGGTCAACGAGACCCGCGTGGGCCGCGTGCGCGTGGTGGGCGCCGAGTACAACTCGCCGCTCGACGTGCGCGACCAGGTGCCGGCGCTGAAGGAGGGCGGCGTGCCCGACTTCAACAAGGCCCTGGCCGAGCTCACCGCGCTCAACCGCAGCCCCAAGCGCCAGGTGATGCCGCTGGTGCGCCCCGGCACCATGCCGGGCACGATGGACGTCGACCTGAAGGTCGAGGACCAGAGCCCGTGGCGCGCCAGCGTGGGCCTGAACAACGACTACAGCGCCGACACGCGCAAGCTGCGCGCCAGTGCTTCGCTGGGCCACGACAACCTCTGGCAGATGGGCCACAGCGCCTCCATCAGCTTCTTCGGCGCGCCGCAGGACCTGAACCAGACGCAGGTGTTCTCGGCCTCGTACAACGCGCCGCTCAAGGGCACGAACTGGAGCCTGGAGGCCAACGCCTTCGTGTCCGACAGCAACGTGGCCACCGTGGGCGGCACCACCGTGCTGGGCAAGGGCCACTCGATCGGCCTGAAGGCCACCTACACCGTGCCCAACACCGGCAACTGGTGGCATGCCTTCAGCGTGGGCGTCGACTTCAAGAACAACAAGGAAGCGCTGACGCTCAAGGGCAGCGGCGACACCGTGCCGCTCAAGTACGCGCCGATCACGCTGTCGTACTCGGGCTTCCGCCAGACCGACAAGAGCCAGTACGGCGTGGGCGTGTCGCTGGTGGCGGGCACCAGCAGCTCGTTCAAGTACGGCAGCGACTGGGCGGCCTTCGACTACAAGCGCTACAAGGCCTCGCCCAGCTTCATGGTGCTGAAGACCGACCTCAACGGCGCGCACAGCTTCGAGGGCGGCACGCAGGTGGCCTTCCGCGTCAACGCGCAGATGACCGATTCGCCGCTCGTCTCGAGCGAGCAGATCGCCGCGGGCGGCATGAACTCGGTGCGCGGCTATCTCTCGGCCGAGGCCACCGGCGACTACGGCGTGGTCGGCTCGGTCGAGCTGCGCAGCAAGCCGCTCGCCTTCCTGGGCAGCACCGTCGAGAACTGGCGCGTGTACGCCTTCGCCGATGCCGCGCGGCTGCGCCTGAAGAGCCCGCTGCCCGAGCAGGCCGAGCGCTTCTCGCTGTATTCGGTGGGCGTGGGCACGACCTTCAAGGTGGGCACGTATTTCTCGGGCCGCGTCGACATCGGCTATCCGCTGGTCGACGGCCCGCGCACCAGGAAGCACGACACGCAGGTGAATTTCAGCATCACCGCGAGCTACTGACCGAACGAACGACCGACGGCAACAGCCATTCCTCTTTTCGATTTTTTTCTCATTCCACGAGCTTTCCGGAGAACCCTGTCATGCGACGACTTCTTTTCATCGCGCTCACGCTGCTGAGCACGCTCCTGCCGGGCCTGGCCCATGCCTGGTGGCAGGCCGAATGGGCCTACCGCAAACCCGTCACCATCGACGGCGGCCCGCAGGCCGGCGCCATCGGCAGCGATGCCGGCCGCGTGCCGGTGCTGGTGCGCCTGCACACGGGCAACTTCAAGTTCGAAGGTGTGAGCGAGACCGGCGCCGACCTGCGTTTTGTGGCGGGCGACGACAAGACCGTGCTCAACCACCAGATCGAGCAGTTCGATCCGCTCTTGGGCATCGCGCTGATCTGGGTCGACGTGCCCAACGTCTCGGCCGGCACGCCGCAAAAGCTGTGGATGTACTACGGCAACCCCAAGGCCCCGGCCTCGGGCAACGGCCAGCGCAGCTTCGACCCCGACTACACGCTGGTCTACCACTTCGCCGAAGGCGCGGTGCCGCCGCGCGACACCACCGCCTACGGCAACAACGGCCAGACCGCGGCAGTGCCGGTGGAAGGCACGGTCATCGGCAAGGGCGCCCAGCTCGGCAACGGCGCGCTGATGCTGCCCGCCACGCCCTCGCTGGCCGTGACGGCCGGCGGCACGCTGACCTTCTCGGCCTGGATCAAGCCCGACTCGCTCGGCGCGCGCCAGGCGATCTATGCGCGCCGCGACGGCGCCGGCGAGCTCGTGGTCGGCATCGACCAGGGCGTGCCCTTCGTGCAGGTCAACGGCCAGCGCAGCACGCCGGGCCAGCCGGTGCAGGCCGGCCAGTGGGCGCACCTCGCGGTGAAGGCCGAGGGTGACAGCGTCGCGCTGTATGTGGGCGGCCGTCCGGCCGTGTCGCTGGCGGCGAAGCTGCCCGCGCTGAACACCGCTGCCGCGCTCGGCGCGGATGCACCGGCTGCCGCACCCGCTGCACCGGGCGCTGCACCCGTCGCCGGTTTTGCCCCGTTCACCGGCGCGATCGACGAAGTGCGCCTGTCGAAGGTCGCACGCCCCGATGCGCTGCTGCTGGCCGATGCCGTGTCGCAAGGCGCCGAGTCGCGCCTGGCCGCTTTCGGCCCCGACGAGCAGCAGGCCGGCAAGAGCCACTTCGGCTTCATCCTGGCCGCGATGCCGCTGGACGCGTGGATCGTGGTCGGCCTGCTGGGCCTGATGATGGCGCTGTCGTGGGCCATCATGATCGGCAAGGGCCGCAACTTCGGCGCCACCTCGCGCGCCAACGCCACCTTCATCGAGCACTTCCGCGAAGCCGCCGGCGCGCCGCTGGACCGCCTGGCCACCAACAACACGGTGCCGCAGGAAGTGCGTGCCGATTCCTCGCTGTGGCGCCTGTACGAAGTGGCCATCGAGGAGATGCGCCGCCGCCATGACCGCGGCTACGACCTGAACGCCGTGTCGGCCTCCACCATCGGCGCCATCCGCGCCGCGATGGACGGCGTGATGGTGCGCGAGACCGAGCGCATGTCCAAGCGCATGAACTGGCTGTCGACCACCATCGAAGGCGCGCCGTACGTGGGCCTCTTTGGCACCGTGATCGGCATCATGCTGGTGTTCGTGGTGGCGGCCATGGCCGGTGCCGTGGACATCAACTCGGTGGCGCCCGGCATGGCCGCCGCGCTGCTGTGTACCGCCGCCGGCCTGGGCGTCGCGATCCCCGCGCTGTTCGGCTACAACTGGCTGGCCTCGCGCTCGGACGCCATCGGCGCCGACATGGCCGTGTTCGTCGACGAGTTCGTCACGCGCCTGGCCGAAGAGCAGGGCGAGGGCCGCTCGCTGCCGGTGGCCGTGCAGGCGCGCCGCGCCTGAGGACCGCGCACCATGGCAAACACAGCCGCGAAGTTCGCCGTGCGCAAGCGCACGGGCGGCATCAACATCACGCCCTTCGTCGACGTGCTGCTGGTGGTGCTGGTGATCTTCATCCTCACCAGCAACGCCAGCATCCCGGGCATCAAGGTCGACCTGCCCAAGGCCAGCGCCTCGGTGGCGCTGGAAAAGCCCAAGACCAAGGCCATCACGATCGACAACGCCGGCAACGTGTTCCTGGACGCCTACCCGGTCACGCTGCCCGAGCTCGAGGAGCGCCTGCGCACCGAGAAGGCGCTGTCGCCCGACTTTCCCGTGATCGTGCGTGGCGATGCCAGCGTGCAGTACGCGAAGGTGGTCGACGTGCTCGACCTGCTGCGCCGCATCGAGCTGAACCAGATCGGCCTCGTGACCGGCAAGCAGAAGTGAGGACCGGAGCGTGAACCCTCGCGACCCGATTTCTTCTGCCTCGCCCGCGCCGCGCTCCAGCGGCACGGGTGGAACGGCCGCGCTGTGGCGCCGCTGGGGCGGGGTGGTCATCGGCCTGGCGATCGTCGTGGCGCTGGCGCTGCTCGTGTGGCGGCTCTTGTCCGACACCGCGAGCCAGAAGCGCGTGGTGGCCGACGCGCCCACGCTGATGCTGCCGCCGCCCCCGCCACCGCCGCCCGAACCCGAGAAGCTGCCCGAGCCCGAGCCGGAAAAGATCAAGCCCGAAGTGGTCGAGCCCGAGCCCAAGCCGGTCGAGCCGCTGGAAGCGCCGAAGGACGACGCGCCACCCAGCCCCTCGAAAGACCTGGGCGACCCGGTGACCATGGACAGCGCCGGCCAGGCCGGCAACGACGCCTTCGGCATCCAGGCTGGCAGCGGCGGCGGCATGAGCGGCACCGGCGCCGGCGGCGGCCTGGGCAGCGGCTCGTACGCGCGCTACGTGTCGAGCATGTTGCAGCAGGCGCTGTCGCGCGATCCGCGCACGCGCCAGCTGGTGTTCGACGACATCCAGATCGACCTGTGGCTCGGCGCCGATGGCAAGACCACGCGCGCCCAACTGGTGCGCGGCACCGGCACCGAGGACATCGACGAGGCCGTGCTGGCGCTGGTGCGCGGGCTCGACCGCGTCGACGAACGTCCGCCGGCCTCGATGCGCTTTCCGATGCGCGTGTCGATGAGAGGCCGTCGGCCATGACTTTCCACACCTGTACGGCCGACGCCCGGCCCGACTCCTTTCCTCCAGTGAACGAAGCGATGAACACCCTGCACAACACCCTCCCGCGCCGGGGCGCGATGCCGGCCCTGCGCCAGTGCGCGCTCGCGGCGGCCGTGGCCTCCGCCTTCGTGCTGTCGGCCGGCACCGCCATGGCCCAGACCGCCACCGCGCCCGCGGGCGAATCCGCCATGGTCAAGCTGATCCGCGGCCTCATTCAAAGCGGCACGCTCGCCAAGGACGTGGGCGAAGCGCTGCTGGCGCAGGCCCAGACCGAAGCCATCGCCGCGCAGCAGGCACAGCGCCAGGCGGCCGTGTCGGCCACCGCCGCATCGGCCACCGTCGCGGGCGGCATGCGCCTCGAAGCGGGTGACGTGCGCGTGCCCTACATCTCGCAGACCGTGCGCGACCAGATCCGCGACGAGGTCAAGGCGCAGGTCATGGCCCAGGCCAAGGACGAAGGCTGGGCCGCGCCCAACGAGACGCCCGAGTGGAGCAAGCGCATCCGCTTCGAAGGCGACGTGCGCGTGCGCAACGAATCGCGCAGCTATGCCGGCAACAACAGCGACATCGAGATCAACTGGCCCTCGCTCAACCAGGGCAGCGGCTACGACGTCAACCCGAACACCAACCTGTCGCTGCCGTCGATCCTGAACACGCGCCAGGACCGCCGCAACCTGTTCCGCGCCCGCGCACGCGTGGGCCTGCTGGCCGACCTGTCGGAGGACACCAAGGCCGGCGTGCGCCTGGCCTCGGGCAGCGACGAGAGCCCCGTCTCGACCACCACCACGCTGGGCGGCGGCCTGGGCAAGAAGAGCGTGTGGCTCGACCAGATGTGGATCTCGCACAAGCCGACCGACTGGCTCACCGTGACGGGCGGGCGCTTCGGCAACCCCTTCATGTCGACCGACCTGCTGTATTCGAGCGACCTGAACTTCGACGGCATTGCCGCGCAGTTCGACAAGAAGCTCGCTGCGAACCGCGACCTCTCGCTGTTCGGCACGTTGGGCCTCATCCCGCTCGAGTACTCGGCGGACGGTTCGCCCACGCGCAGCCAGCGCAAGATGAAGAGCGAGAACAAGTGGCTGCTCGGCGCGCAGGTGGGCGCCGACTGGAAGATCAACGAAGACAACCGCGTGCGCGGCGCGCTGGCGTACTACAACTTCCGCAACGTCAGCGGCCAGGTCTCCGAGCCCTGCGCGCTGTATGCGGGCGCCGACGGCTGCAGCACCGACTGGTCGCGCCCGGCCTTCATGCAGAAGGGCAACACGCTCATGCTGCTGCGCGACATCTCGCTCGACCCGCTCAACCCGGCCGGCACGCCGCAGCCGCAGTACGTGGGCCTGGCCTCGAAGTTCCGCCTGATCGACCTGAACCTGCGCTGGGACACCCAGGTGGCTGGCAACAACCTGCGCCTGGACGCCAACTTCGTGCGCAACACCGCCTACGACGCCAACGACATCTGGAAGCGCGGCGGCATCCGCGGCGCCATCGTGAACAACTTCGGCCCGACCGGCGGCACCACCCAGTCCGACTTCAAGAGCGGCGGCAACGCCTACATGCTGCAGGCCACCTACGGCAAGCCGGCACCGGCCGCGCGCGGCGACTGGAACGTGCTCGCGGGCTACAAGCGCATCGAGCCCGACGCCATGCCCGACGGCTACAACGATTCGAGCTTCCACGGCGGCGGCACCAATGCGCGCGGCTACTTCCTGGGCGGCTCGTACGCGATCGACAAGAACATGTGGTTCACCGGCCGCTGGATCTCGACCAAGGAGGTCTACGGCCCGCCGCTGTCGATCGACACCTTGCAGCTCGAATTCAATGCGCGTTTCTAAGAAGGAGTCCGCCGTGTCCCGAACGATCTTCCCGGCGCTGGCCCTGGCCGCGCTGGCCGCCACGGCCGGCGTCGCGCAGGCCCAGCAGCCGCAGGGCCAGAGCATGGAGGAGCGGCTGCGCGCGCAGCTGCGCACCACCACCACCCAGCTGCAGCAGGCGCAGAACGAGCTGGCCGCGCTCAAGGCCGGGCAGCCCGCGGGCAAGGCGCCCGCGGCACCCGGCGCGCCGCCGGCCGCGTCCGAACTCGAGACGCTGAAGAAGGAACTGGCCGCTAGCCAGGCCCAGCTCGCGTCCGAGCGCCACGCGCGCGGCCAGGCCAGCGCCGGCAACGCGCAGCTGCGCGAGCAGGCCCAGGCCGCGAGCGAGAAGGCGGGCGCGCAGATCGCGCAGTTCCGCGGCGCCTACGACGAGCTGCTGAAGATGGCGCGCGCCTCCGAGGCCGAGCGCCAGCGCCTGGCCGGCGAGGCCGCGCTGCAGCGCACCGCGCTCACGCAGTGCGAGGCCAAGAACACGCAGCTGTATGCCGTCGGGCAGGAAGTGCTGCGCGCCTACGAAACCATGGACGTGGGCAGCGTGCTCGCCTCGCGCCAACCCTTCGCGGCGCAAAGCCGCGTCAAGTACGAACAGATCGCGCAGCAGTACGGCGACAAGCTTTACGAGAGCCGCTTCGACGTGCGCGCCGTGAGCGCGCCGGCGCCAGCGGCGGCTGCATCCGCCACGGAAGGAAAGCCCCAATGACCCAGACACAAGCAACCCCCGCAGCTGGGCTCGGCCGCCGCCTGCGCGCGGCAGCCGGCGTGCTGCTCGTCTCGTCGGTCGGCGTGGCCGCCGCGCAGCAGCCCGCCGCGCCCGGCCCCGCCGTGGTCGCGCGCATCGGCGAAGTGACCATCGGCCAGGACGAGATCGAGAAGCTGCTGCAGACCCTGCCCGAGACCGAACGCGCCGCCGTCAAGGCCGACCGCGCGAGCCTCGACGGCTGGCTGCGCCAACGCCTCGTGAGCGAAGCGCTGCTGCGCGACGCCCGCGCCAAGGGCTGGGCCGACCGGCCCGACGTGAAGGCCAAGATCGACGCCGCCACGCGCGAGATCACCGCGCGCATCGTCGCCACCAGCTACCTCGAATCCGTGAGCCAGGTGCCCGCGGGCTTTCCGTCGGACGCCGAGGTGAAGGCTGCCTACGACCAGGGCAAGACCGGCTTCAACCTGCCGGCCACCTACCGCGTGGCGCAGATCTACCTGGCCACGCCCGAGCGCGACCCGGCCGCCATCGCCAAGGTGCGCGACGAAGCCAACCGCCTCGCCAGGCAGGCACGCAGCGGCGACTTCGCCGCCGTGGCGCGCGCCAGCTCGCAGGACCGCCGCAGCGCCGAACGCGGGGGCGAGGTCGACACGCTGCCGCTCGCGCGCATCCTGCCCGAGCTGCGCGACACCGTGGCCAAGCTCAAGCAGGGCCAGGTCAGCGAACCGGTGCAGGCCGAGGCCGGCTTCCACATCGTCAAGCTGCTCGACACCCAGCCTGCGCGCACCGCCACCCTCGAGGAGATGAAGCCGCAACTGCAGGCCGCGCTGCGCCAGCAACGCCAGCAGCAGCTGGTGCAGGCCTACATGGCCCAGCTGGCGCCGCCGGCGCAACTGAGCATCGACAGCGCCGCGCTCGACGCCGCGCTCAAGAAAACCAACTGAACACATTCCCCCTTTTTCCTGAAAGAACAACCACACCATGAACACCACCGCCACGACCCCGGACACCGACGACCAGGCCGCCACGCCGGCGCCTTTCGAGATGCTCGACGCCGTCACGCCCGACCAGGTGTCGGACGCCATCAAGGCCGCCGGCGGCGCCGTCACCGCCATCGAACAGGATGGCGTGGTGCGCCTGCACAGCGCCAGCCACGGCATCGGCTTCCAGGTGCTGTGGGGCAACGCCGTCACCACCACCCAGTACACCGACTTCACCCTGAGCTGCCCGCTGCGCGTGCAGGGCGGCACGCTGCCCGAGGCCGTGCTCGCCGCCTGGCACCGCAGCAAGCGCTTTGCGCGCGTGGCGCAGCACGGCGACTTCGTCGTGCTCGAGATGGACGTGGTCGTGGCCGGCGGCGTCAGCCCCGCCTACCTGGCCTTTGCCGTGCGGCTGTGGATGCAGATGATGGGCGAGTTCTTCCTGCACCTGCGCAACTACGGCCCCGCCGCCGAGACGCGCGGCGACGCGGCGAATGCCGACGCCGCTGCTGCCACCGCCGCCGTCCAGGGTGTGCCCGCCGCCGCGTGATGCCACTGCCCATGCGCGCCGCATCCGGCCTGTCCGTGGACGACCACCACCATCCCTCGCACGACTCGCCCACGGGCCGCGCCATCCAGGCCGCGGCGCGCCAGGCCCAACGCGCGCGCCGCGCCGAAACCGTGCGACTGCGCCAGCGCGCCGCGCTGCTCGAGCTGCTGGTGCAGACCATGGCGGAGCTGCACATCTCGATGGCCGAACTCAATGCGGCGCGCAAGGCGCTGGCGCCTGCGTGGCGGCAGGTGGGGGACGGGGGCGCCTCGCTCGATCGCGATCTGGAGCGTTGACGCCATGCGGCGAGGCGGCGCAGGGTAGGGCAGAATCGCGCGCCCCACGCTCCCGAAAGGCCGCACCCGTGACGACGCCCGCCCGCTCTGCCCAGATCGCACAGACCACGCCCACGGGCGCCGCCATCGCGGAGAAGGTGGCGCAGGCCTACGACTTCGGCGAGGTCCGGTCGTGCGAGCTGCTGCGGCGCAGCTTCAACCATGTCTACGGCCTGCAGTTTGCCGACGGCCGCCACGCCGTCGCGCGCCTGAGCGCCGACCGCCCGCGCGGCGCCCCCAACATCGGCTACGAAACGGCACTGCTCGTGCACCTGAAGGCCAAGGGCGTTCCGGTGGCCGGCGCGCTGGCGGCACGCGACGGCGCACATGCTGTCGCGATGGACCTGCCCGAGGGCGAGCGTCCGCTGATCCTGTTCGAGCACCTCGACGGCGACGTGCCCGGCGACGTGCTGCCCGACGTTGAAGCCACCGGCCGCGGCCTGGCACTGCTGCACGACGCCGCGCAGGACTACCACGGCCCCGCCAGCCGCTACACCCTGGAACTGCCCGACCTGCTGCACGCGTCGCTGGAGCGCCTGCACGCCGCGCCCACCATGACCGACGCGCTGCGCCCGGAGTTCGGCGCCATCGCGCGCGCGCTCGAAGCCCGCATCGCCGCGATGCCGGCCTTGACGCGCGTTCACGGGCACGGCGATTGCCACGGCATGAACAACTTCGTGACGGAGGGTCTTGACGGCGTGCGCGTCGCCTCGTTCTTCGACTTCGACGACGCGGGCCCCGGCTGGCTGGCCTACGACCTGTGCGTGTACCTGTGGGCGATGCACCCGCGCACTGCGGGCGGAACGCTCGATGCGACGTCGCTGGCGCGCTGGCGCAGCTACCTGGCGGGCTACCGCAGCGTGCGTCCGTTGCCTTCGGCGGACGTCGACGCCATCGCCGCCTTCATGGCGGTACGGCAGTTTTGGCTCATGGGCGAACACGCGGGCCGCATCGCGGTGTGGGGCACGCAGTCGATGCCGACGAGCTGGCTGCGCACGCAGGTGAAGATGTTGACGGCGTGGGCGGAGTTGCGAACGCCCGAGTGAGGATTCGGCTCAGGCTTGCGCGACCCAGCCTCTGAATGCCAGGCCCGCATAGAACAAGCGGACGTTGGTGAAACCCGTCTCTTCCAGCAGTGCCTCTTCCTGCGCCGGGCTGAGCAGCGTCAGCGTGGAACCGATCGCGGATGCGGCCTTGCGCGCGTTGTCCGGATCGACACCAGAAGCCGCCGCGAAGGCGACGTAACGCGAGAGCCACAGCTCTCGCTCCCCACCCGCCTGGGGAAAGCTGAGATGCGCCATGACGAACGGCGCACCGGGCTTCAGGCGGTGACGAATTTCCATCAGCGTCGACCTGCGTTCATCGAGCGTCAGGAAGTGCATCGTCAACAGGCAGGTCGCCGCATCGAACGGGCCTTCGGGTGCGGTGTCGGTGTAGCCGTGGTGCAGCGCGACCCGCTCGGCGAGCGCACCGAGCGTTTCCGCGGCGAGGTCGAGCATGGGCTGCGACGGATCGACGCCGACGAAATGCCACCGGGGATGCGCCTGCGCGAGCACCTTCAACTCCATGCCACCGCCGGCGCCGATGACCAGCACGTTGGCCGCATCCGGTGCGCGCTCGGCGACGAGCAGGGCTGCCATCGTCTGCAGGTCGTGCAGGCCTGGGACCAGGCGGGCGGTCTTCTCGGCGTAGTTGTTGGTGGTGGACGACGTGCTGAAGGCGGGCGCGGATTGGGACATGAGGACAGTCTATGTGGGCATTGCATGCCTCGCAGGCGCAAGGTATTCGGCAGAATCCGGCCGGAAGCGGATGTCCACCCGGGGCACGCCTCATGGGGTTTCAGAACAATGATTGACGACGACACCTTCGACACCGAACTCTCACCCGCCGAGCGTGAGCAGGTAGCCAGGCTGCCTGAGTCGGACCTGGCGCTCATCGACGCGGCGCTTCTTTCGCAAGTGTCCGGCCAATGGCGCAAGGTGGCGCGCGTGGTTGGCATGGCGATGCTGTCGATGCCCGATCACACGGAGGACGTTCCCGATGCGTTCTTCGCGAGACGGGTTGCCTTGCTTGTCGAGTCCGGGCGGTTGGAGTCGCAGGGCGACCTTCGACGCATGCGGTTCAGCGAGGTGCGGTGGAGATCGGCCTGACGGCAGAATGCCGCCAATAGTGGTCCGGAACAACTTCCCCTTCATCACAACGGGAGCAGGAGCTGATGGCAAGCCGCATCATGTACATCGAAGCGAAGACAGGCGGCCTGACGGGGCCGGCTCGCATTGGGCGAGTCACGTGCTCCAAGTCCGGGGCCACGCTGTACTACGCAGGGAAGTCCTTCCGCAGCCTGAAGGGGGACGGTTTCAAGTCGAATTATTTCGACGTTGAAACCGGCGAGCACTATTGGATTTCAGGGCCTCGACGCGATGGGAGAGATGCCCTCTACGCGACGCATGTTCGGCCCATCGTGGACGCAGACGCTCAGGACGAGTATTGGACGAAGGTTCGCGGTGTGGCGAAGTTGCCCCATGGCGAACGATAGGGCCAGGAGCCAACCGTGGACATCATTTCTGCGCACGCTTTCAGCAGCAACCACAGAGAGCAGATCGAGACGAGCGAGGTCTGCGGCTGCTTCTATTGCTTCGCAAAGTTCTCGCCAGCGGAGATCGTTGAATGGACCGATCAAGGTTCGACCGCGCTGTGCCCGAGATGCGCCATCGACTCGGTCATCGGCGCTGCGTCGGGGGTTCCCTTGTCCGATGAGTTCTTGCGGCAGATGCATGCCCATTGGTTCGACGCGTAGTCAATTTCGGTCAGAAGCGGACTTCTCCTGAAGCAGACTTCATTCAATGAAGACAACCGCCATGCCCACCGCGACCCTCCAGGTCCGACGCGCGAAGTTTGAGGACGCCGCGCGCATCGATGCGCTCTACGGTCAACTGGTCGCAGACGCGGCGCGCTGCGTGCTGCCCGAGCGCCTGCAGGAGTTGTACGAAGACCCGCGGACGGCGCTTCTTGTCGCGGAGATCGACGGCCAGGTGTGCGCCACGGTGCTGGTCTCGCTGTGCGAAGACGTGATGTACAAGCGGCAGCCGTTCGCTGTCGTGGAGAACGTCGTCGTCGACGCGGCCGCTCGCAACCGAGGGGTCGGGGCCGCGCTGATGCGGGAGGTCGAGGCGTTTTGTGCGGCGAGCGATTGCTCGAAGATCATGTTGCTGAGTTCGGTGGAGCGTGAGGACGCCCATCGGTTCTTCGAGCGCTGCGGCTTCGATGCCTCGATCAAGCGCGGGCTCGTCAAATATCGACGGTCCTTTGCTTGAAATCCCAGCCCGGAGCAGGCCTTCGGTCGACCTGCCACAGCCTCAGACCAGCGTCGAAGCCCGCCCCGCCTGCGACCCCCTCGCAAGCCGCCACGTCATCCCGATCCCCACAACCGTCGCGATCAGCCCCACCAGGAACACACTGTCGTGACCGTAGTGGTCAGCAATCAGCCCCGCCATCGGGCCTGTGACGCCGTACGCCAGATCCTGGAACGCCGCGAAGCCGCCGATGGCCGTTCCGCGCAGGTGGGCGGGCACGCGCTTGACGGCCTCCAGTCCCATGGCGGGGAAGACCATCGAGCACCCCATGCCGGTCAGCAGTGCGCCCACCATCGCCACGGCGGGATGGGGTGCCAGCCACAGCAGCGCTTGACCCACGGCCTCGATCGCCAGGGAGACGAGCGCCACTTTGATTCCGCCGATGCGGTCGGGCAAGCGACCCGCCAGCAGTCGTACCAGGACGAAGCCCAGGCCGAAGCATGTCAGTCCGTAGCCGGCACCCTGCCAGCCATGGGCCAGGAAGTACAAGGGGAAGAACGCACCCAAGGCCGCAAAGCCGACGCCTTGCAGGCCCACGACTGCGCCTTGCTTCCAGATGAGCCCCAGCACATCGGAGAACGGCGCGCGGCGCCCCTGAGCCGACATGGCGGGCGCGATGGACCACAGCATTGCGCCGCTGACCAGCGGCAAGGCGATGCTGCCCGCCATCAGGCCGGCGAAGCCGAGCCGCTCCAGCAGCCAGAGGCCCAGCGGGCCGCCTACCGCGAAAGCGCCATACATGCCGGTGCCGACGAGTGCTATGACCTGCCCGGAACGCGCGGGGCCCATGGCCGCCATGGCCCAGCCCAGCATGCCGACGAGCGCGAAGCTTTCGCCGAGGCCCAGCACGAGACGCCCCACCAGAAGAACCAGGTACGCGCCGACGCCATGGCCCAGCATCGGCAGCGAGGACGCCCAGCACAGGAGCGATGCCGCCGCATAGAGGACAAGGCCCCGGAACATGGCGAACTTGCCGCCGCGTTCGTCAGCCAGCCTGCCCGCCCAGCCGCGACTCAGGATGGTGGACAGGAAAGCAATGCCGACACCCAGGCCGGACGCGACATTGCCCATGCCCAGCGTCTGCGAGACATGGAGCGTCACAGCCGGCATCGACATGGCGACAGACAGGTAAGCGAGAAATAGCGCGAGGGTCATCCAGACCAACGTGCGCAGGGAAGAAGAGTTTGTTTGGACGTTCGTCATCGAGCGCCGCTCCTTGAGTTTTCAAAGGCAGCACCAGCCGGTCGAATGGGCGGGACGATGAGCACCGAAGCGACCCACGCACACCGCCAGTCGGCATGCGGGTGCCACTGGTGATGCGTTGGTTGACGTAAACGCTTACGGCTGGATGGAGCTCTGAATAGGTCAGAGTCGATTTTTGCAGCGGCGATTCTAGCAACGTGATCGAGAGCCGATCATCCGCTCGCAGACGTCGGTCTCGGTCTTCAAGCGCCTGCCGCTCGCCGGCGCTTCCTGTCCGGCTACAGTCGGATGGCTCCATGTCCCTGACCCTATGAACAGCATCACTCCCTGCGATCCCGCCCGAACGGCGCGGCGCTTCGCTGCACTCCCTCTCTTGTCGACGCCCACCCTGACGATGGAGCGCACATAGCCATGCACGAAATCATCTGCCCCCATTGCAGCAAGGCATTCAAGATCGATGAAGCCGGTTACGCGGACATCCTGAAGCAGGTGCGCGACGGCGATTTCGAGAAGCAGTTGCACGAGCGGCTGGAACTGGCCGAGCGCGACAAGCGCGCTGCCGTCGAACTCGCCCAGACCCGGGCCGCTGGCGAACTGCAGAAGGCCGCCGCCGCCAAGGACGGCGAGATCCAGGAACTCAAGGCGAAGCTCGAAGCCGGCGATGTCGCGCGCAAGCTCGCCGTGAGCGAGGCCCTGGGCGCCGTGGAGCGGGAGCGCGACGCGCTCGCCAACGAGCTCGAAAAGGCCAAGCAGGACAAGCTGGCCGCCACCGCGCTCGCCGAGGCGCGGCACGTGGGCGAACTGCAGAAGAGCGCCGCCGCGAAGGACGTGGAGATCCAGGAACTGAAGGCCCGGCTCGACGCCATCGAGGTGGCGAAGAAGCTCGCGATCAGCGAGGCTGTCAGCGTGGTCGAGAAGGAGCGGGACCAGTGGAAGAGCGGCCTCGAGCGGGCGGAGCTCGAGAAGCAGCTCGCCGAGAAATCGCTCAAGGACAAGTACGAAACGCAGATCAAGGACCGCGACGACGCGATCGAGCGGCTGCGCGACATGAAGGCGCGCCTGTCGACCAAGATGGTGGGCGAGACCCTGGAGCAGCATTGCGAAACCGAGTTCAACCGCATCCGGTCGATGGCGTTTCCCCGCGCCTACTTCGAGAAGGACAACGACGCGCGCACGGGCAGCAAGGGCGACTACATCTTCCGCGACGCGGACGAGGCGGGCACCGAGATCGTCTCGATCATGTTCGAGATGAAGAACGAGAACGACCGCACGGCCACGAAGAACAGGAACGAAGACTTCCTGAAGGAACTCGACAAGGACCGCACCGAAAAAGGCTGCGAGTACGCGGTGCTGGTGTCGCTGCTCGAGCCCGACAACGAGCTGTACAACACCGGGATCGTCGACGTGTTCCATCGCTACCCGAAGATGTATGTCGTGCGCCCGCAGTTCTTCCTGCCCATCATCACGCTGCTGCGCAATGCGGCGATGAATTCGCTCAAGTACAAGTCGGAGCTGGCGCTGGTCAAGGCGCAGAACATCGACATCACGAAGTTCGAGACCGAGCTGGAAACCTTCAAGGCGGCCTTCGGCAGGAACTACGACCTGGCCCACGGCCACTTCCAGAAGGCGATCGCGGAGATCGACAAGTCGATCGACCACCTGCAGAAGACGAAGGAAGCGCTGCTCGGCACCGACCGCAACCTGCGCCTTGCGAACGACAAGGCACAGGACGTGACGATCAAGAAACTGACCCGCGGCAACCCGACGATGGCGGCCAAGTTCGCTGAACTGAAGAAGCTCGGGTCTTCCGAGACGGAATGACGCTGGCGCAGGCGCTACCCAGGAAACACATGAACCACATCACCATCGACTACCGTCAGGACGTGCCCCTGGACCCGGTCGAGGTCGCCCGCGTCTTCGACCGCTCCGGCATCAAGCGCCCCACGAACGATCTCGCCCGCATTGCGCGGATGTTCGCCGCCCCCAGCCTCCTGCTGTCGGCCTGGGTCGACAACGAACTGGTGGGGTTGTCGCGGTCGCTGACCGACCATGCGTACTGCTGCTACCTGTCGGACCTGGCGGTGGACAAGAAGTACCAGGGCCATGGCATCGGCCGGGAACTCGTGCAGCGCACGCAGGCGATCATCGGCGACGAGGTGTCGCTGATCCTGCTCTCGGCACCCGACGCGATGTCTTACTACCCGACACTCGGCTTCGAGTTGGCGCAGAACGCGTACGTCATCCGGCGCAAGTGCTAGAGGCCACTGCGCCACGCCTCACGGCGACCGCCGTGACCCCGCCAGCCCGGCCTTCGCATCCAGCAGGTGCCCGAGCGGCAGCGCCGTTTCCGACTTGATCTCGCGCAGCACGATGCTCGAGCGCACGTGCGTTACGCCGGGCAGGCTGAACAGCACCTCGTGCAGGAAGCGCTCGTAGTGCTTCATGTCGGGCACGGTCACGTTGAGGATGTAGTCCGCGGGGCCGGTGGCCGACACGCAGCGGATGATCTGCGGGCTCGCGGCCACGGCTTCTTCGAAGCGCTGCACCATCGCCTCGCTGTGGCGGTCGAGGTTCACCTCGGCCACGGCCGACACGTGCAGGCCCACGTGCTCGGGATCGACGAGCGCGGTGTAGCCGCGGATGACGCCGGCCGCCTCCATGTCCTTGATGCGCTTCCAGCAGGGCGTGGGCGACAGGCCCACGGCCTCGGAAATCTGCTGCACGGTCTGCCGGCCGTCATGCTGCAGTGCAGAAAGAATCTTGAGGCAATGCTCGTCAAGAGAAACAGAACCGACGTTCATCGTGATTTTCGAGTGAATTCTTCTTCAAACAAGGGTCTGCGCCAGTGTATTGAAGAAACACTTACTTGGGGGGGCGCAGAACAATTTCGGGCATGAACGCCCCACTTGAAGCGACCGCACTCCGACGGCCCGACTACCAACTTTCCGACAACCTCTGGGCCGATGCCGGCTCGGTCTTCCTCACCGGCACGCAGGCGTTGATCCGCATCCTGGCGATGCAGGGCCAGCGCGACGCGGCGCGCGGCCTGCACACGCAGGGCTTCGTCAGCGGCTACCGCGGCTCGCCGCTGGGCATGGTCGACCAGGCCATCTGGAAGGCCGGCGAGCGCTTCAAGAAGACCGGCATCCGCTTCGTGCCCGCCGTGAACGAGGAGCTCGCGGCCACGCAGGTGCTGGGCACGCAGCGTGTCGAATCCGACCCCGAGCGCACCGTCGATGGCGTGTATGCCATGTGGTACGGCAAGGGCCCGGGCGTGGACCGCGCGGGCGATGCGCTCAAGCACGGCAATGCGTATGGCTCGTCGCCGCACGGCGGCGTGCTGGTGGTGGCGGGCGATGACCACGGCTGCGTGTCGTCGTCGATGCCGCACCAGAGCGACCACGCCTTCATGGCCTGGCGCATGCCGGTGATGCAGCCCGCCAGCGTGGCCGAGTACCTGGAGTTCGGCCTGTACGGCTACGAGCTGTCGCGCTATTCGGGCGCGTGGGTCGGCATGGCGGCGCTGTCGGAAATCGTGGAGAGCGCGGGCACGGTGGACCTCGATGCGGTGAACACACGCGTGGCCGCCTGGGAAGACGCCGATGCCGTGCGCGCCGCCACCGGCCACGCCGCGCCGCCCGACGGCCTGCACTACCGCTGGCCCGACCTGCCGTCGCTGCGCATCGAGTCGCGGCTGGAAGACAAGCTCGCGGCCGTGGCCGCCTTCACACAACGCAACAGCATCGACCGCCACGTCATCGTGAGCCCGCATGCCAAGGTGGGCATCGTCACCTGCGGCAAGGCGCACCACGATTTGATGGAGGTGCTGCGCCGGCTCGAACTCTCGCCCGATCAGCTCGCGCGCGCCGGTGTGCGGCTGTACAAGATCGGCCTGAGCTTTCCGCTCGAGCAGACGCGCCTCAAGGAATTCGCGCGCGGGCTCGGCGAGATCCTCATCGTGGAAGAGAAGGGCGCGGTGGTCGAGACGCAGCTGCGCGACATCTTCTACAACGCACCGCCCGAGGCGCGCCCCGTGCTCGTGGGCAAGCACGACCATGCGGGGCAGCCGCTGGTGTCGGCGCTCGGCGAGCTGCGGCCTTCGCGCCTCATCGAACTGGTCGCGCACTGGCTGGCCGCGCACTTTCCCGAGAACCACGACCTGGGCGATCACCTGCAGCACGTGCGCGACTTCACGCCGCCCGAGCTGCTGGCCAACGCGAGCGATGCGGTCAAGCGCGTGCCGTACTTTTGCGCCGGCTGCCCGCACAACACCAGCACCAAGGTGCCCGAAGGCTCGACGGCGCGCGCGGGCATCGGCTGCCACTTCATGGCCAACTGGATGGACCGCAGCACGGCGGGCCTGATCCAGATGGGCGGGGAGGGCGTCGACTGGATCTCGCACGCCATGTTCACCAAGACGCCGCACGTGTTCCAGAACCTGGGCGACGGCACTTACTACCACTCGGGCTACCTCGCGATCCGCCAGGCCGTCGCGGCCAAGGCCACGCTCACCTACAAGATCCTGTTCAACGACGCGGTCGCGATGACGGGCGGCCAGCCGGTCGACGGCGTCATCAGCGTGGACGCCATTGCGCGGCAGGTGGAATCGGAAGGCGTCACCAAGGTGGTGGTGGTGAGCGATGCCATCCATCACTACGACACCATCAAGAGCAAGTTTCCGGCGGGCACCGAGTTCCATGACCGCGCCGCGCTCGACGAGGTGCAGCGCCGCCTGCGCGAGATGCCCGGCGTGACCGTGCTCATCTACGAGCAGACCTGCGCCGCCGAGAAGCGCCGCCGCCGCAAGAAGGGCGAGCTGGCCGATCCGCCCAAGCGCCTGTTCATCAACGAGGCCGTGTGCGAGGGCTGCGGCGACTGCACCGTGCAGAGCAACTGCGTGGCCGTGCTGCCGCACGAGACGCCGATGGGCCGCAAGCGCAAGATCGACCAGACCAGCTGCAACAAGGACTACTCCTGCGCCAAGGGCTTCTGCCCCAGCTTCGTGGGCGTCACGGGCGGCAAGCTGCGCCGCAAGAGCGGGGCGCTCGCGGCCGGGCGCGATGCCTTCCTGCACCGCGTGGGCGCGCTCGCGCATCCCGCACCGCATGCGTGGACCGGCCCGTACGACCTGCTCGTGACCGGCGTGGGCGGCACCGGCGTGGTGACGGTGGGCGCGGTCATCGCGATGGCCGCGCACCTCGAGGCCAAGTCGGCCAGCGTGCTCGACTTCATGGGCTTCGCGCAGAAGGGCGGATCGGTGCTGAGCTTCGTGCGGCTGGCCGACACGCCCGAGCGCCTGAACCAGGTGCGCATCGACACGCAGCAGGCCGACGCCATCCTGGCGTGCGACGTGGTGGTGGGCGCCTCGGCCGACGCGCTGCAGACCGTGCGGCACGGGCGCACGCGCGTGCTCGCCAACATCCACGAGATCCCGGTGGCCGAGTCGCTGCGCAACCCTGATGCCGACCTGCATGTCGATCTGCTGCTGGAGAAGATGCGCTTCGTCGCGGGCGAGGAACAGGTCGAGACCTTCGATGCGCAGAGCCTGGCCGAAGAGTTCCTCGGCGACACGCTGGCCGCGAACATCGTGGCCACCGGCTATGCGTGGCAGCGCGGCCTCGTGCCGCTGAGCCTCGAGGCGCTCATGCACGCGATCGAACTCAACGGCGTGGCCGTGGCGGCCAACCAGTCGGCGTTCTCGCTGGGGCGGCTCGCGGCTGGCGACCCGGCGGCGCTCGACCAATTGCGCGCGGCACCGGTCGAGGCGGCGGCGCACCAGGTCGACGACCGCCCGCTGGACGCGCTGCTCGCCGATGCGCGTCGCCATCTCACCGGCTACCAGAACGCTGCATGGGCCGCGCGCTTCGAGCAGCGCATTCGCGCACTGCAGGCGGTCGAATCCGCAATGCCGGGCGGCGACGCGAGCCTGCCTTTCACGCGCAACGCGGCGCGCAGCCTCTTGAAGCTCATGAGCTACAAGGACGAGTACGAGGTCGCGCGCCTGTACACCGACGGCGCGTTCCTGCAGAAGCTGAAGGACCAGTTCGAAGGCGACCTGAAGCTCGAGTTCCACATGGCCCCGCCACTGCTCTCCCGCCCCGCGCACGGGCAGGCATCCGCCAAGATTCGCCTCGGTGCATGGATGCTGCCAGCGATGAAATGGCTGGCCCACGGCAAGCGCCTGCGCGGCACGCCCTTCGACCTGTTCGGCCACACGGCGGAACGCCGCACCGAGCGCGGGCTGATCGATCACTTCGACCGCCTGCTGCAGGAAATGGCCACCGCGCTGACGCCCGACAACCAGCCGACGGCCGCACGCATCGCGGCGCTGCCGCTGTCGGTGCGCGGCTTCGGCCATGTGAAGCTGGCGAACCTGGATGCGGCGCGCCTGCGCGAGGCCGAGCTGCTGCACCGCTTTGCGCCATCGCGCTACGCGAAGCCAGTGGAGGCGCCCGGCGCCGGGCAGATTCGGGGCATCGCCATCGTGGCCAGCGCGCGGTAGCGGGCGCGGGTGGCGAGCGTGAGTTGCTCGGCTACGATCCTTGCCGAAGCACTCACGCCCGCCACACCCCGACGATCACAGGACCCATGCGCGCCTTCCTCTACTACGCCCTGATGCTCCTGCTCGGATATGCCTGGTACAGGTACGGACAGAAGCTGCTGCGCAAGGGCTATCGCGATGAGAAGGGCGAACTCACCCAGGGGCTCGTAGGGCCCGTCGGATTCCTGCTGACCGCTGGCGTGACCTGCTACCTCTTCTTCGCCATGCTGCGCGCCCTGGTCCGGGGCGAGGTGCCCTGCGTCGGAAAGGGCTGCGTGGGGCAGCTCTACACACTGGCGGCGCATGCAGGTGAGTACTGGGCCAACATGTTTTTCATCGCATGGTGTGTCCTGGGCTTGGGCTACGCGATGTACGTGACGCTCAGGATCTGGTTCCGGGCTTAGCCCGCGCAGTGCGCGCAGCCGGCTCCCGCGCCAGCATCTCGACGACCAAAGCAATGAACCACTGGTGCAGCGCCGAGGTCTCGTGCCGCTCGTGCCAGACCAACTCGACGGTGCGCGCCGGCGCCGCCAGCGGTGGCGCCACGCGCTTGAGGCCCGTCATGCGCATCGTCTCCAGGCCCTCGGACCAGGGCAGCACGGCGATCAGGTCGGAGCGGCGTACGGCCTCGTAGGCTGCGGAGTAGTGACTCACCGTGCTGACGAGGTTGCGCTGCAGGCCACGGCTTTGCAGCACGCGGTCGTAGATGCCACCGACACGGCCCGCCAGGCTCACGTCGAGGTGGCGGGCGGCCAGGAATTTCTTCAGCGGAATCTTGTCCAGCTTCGCCAGCGGATGGTCGTTGCGCATGAAGCAGGCGAAGTCCACCGACCACAGCCGGCGTGAGCGCATGAAGCCCGGGCGCTGCACGTCGTCGTTGTAGGCGCCGATGGCGAAATCGGCCCGGTTGTCGTCCAGCGACTGCCCGAAGTCCACGACCGTGCCGGGGTGGGTGTGCAGCCGCATCCCTGGCGCGAGTTCGCCGAGCCGTTCGAGCAGGCGGGGGGCGACGATGCAGGCCACGTAGTCGGTCATCGAGACCGTCAGGCGGGCGTCGCTTTGTGAGGCATCGAAGCTCTCGCCCTCGAGCGTGCCCCGGATGGTGCGCAGCGAGCGCGCCAGCGGCGCCCACAACTCCGTGGCGCGCCGCGTCGGGCGGATGCCCGCGCCGTTGCGCACGAACATAGGGTCGCCGTAGGTTTCGCGCAGCCGGCGCAACGCGTTGCTGACCGTGGGCTGCGTGAGCGACAGCTTGGACGCGGCGCGCGTCACATTGCCTTCGTTCATGAGGGCTTCGAAGACCTTCAGCAGGTTGAGATCGGCGTTGCGGTAATTCATGGGCAGGGGAGGCTGAAACCATTCACATGGTCAATGGAGTGGATTCAGCATATAAATTTTTCGGAATTGTGACGCGATCCTACGATCCCGTCATTCCTCACCGCTCATGCCCTCGGAACCCGGCAAACAGACCCATGACTCAGATCCTCGTCAAGAACGCCCGCCTGCTCGATCCGCTGAAGCCCGAGCTGCAGGACCGCCACGACATCCTGATCGAGGGCGACACCATCCGTGAGGTGTCCGACCGGCCGATCGTGGCGCGCGATGCGCGGGTCATCGACGCCGCAGGCAAGACCGTGATGCCCGGCCTGATCGACCTGCATGTGCACGTGGTGGCCGTCGACCTGAACCTGCAGCGCCAGGCGCTGATGCCCAACGTGCTGGCGACGCTGCGCAGTCTGCCGATCCTGCGCGGCATGCTGCGCCGCGGCTTCACCACCGTGCGCGACGCCGCCGGCGCGGGCGATGCGTTCAAGCAGGCGGTGCAGTCGGGGCTGGCGCAGGGGCCGCGCCTGTTCGTCTCGGGCCGCGCACTGAGCCAGACCGGCGGCCATGGCGACGGCCGCGCGCGCTCCGACTACCTGGTGGCCAACGCCGTGTGCCCCAACTGCGCCCGCGTGGGCATGCTCGCCCGCGTGGCCGACGGCGTGGACGCCGTGCGCAAGGCCGTGCGCGAAGAACTGCAGATGGGCGCCGACCAGATCAAGATCATGGCCGGCGGCGGCGTGGCGTCGCCCACCGACCCGGTCGATGCCCTGGGCTACAGCGAGGACGAGATCCGCGCCATCGTCGGGGAGGCCGCGGCCCGCAACACCTACGTGCTGGCCCACGCCTACACCCCGGCCGCGATCCAGCGCGTGGTGCGCTGCGGCGTGCGCACGATCGAGCACGGCAATCTGGTCGATGCACCCACCGCCGCGCTCATGGCCGCGCACGGCGCCTATGTGGTGCCCACGCTGGTGACCTACGACGCGCTCGCCAACGAAGGCGCGGCGCTGGGGCTGCCGCCCGCCAGCGTGGCCAAGGTGGAAGACGTGCGCGGCGCCGGGCTGCGCTCGCTCGAGATCTACAGGTCGGCCGGCGTGAAGATGGGCTTCGGCACCGACCTGCTGGGCGAATCGCATCGCCTGCAGAGCGACGAGTTCCGCCTGCGTGCCCAGGTGCTGTCGCCGGCCGAGATCATCGCCAGCGCCACGCTGATCGGCGCCGAGGTGCTGGGAATGAGCGACCGGCTCGGCCGGCTGATCCCGGGCGCGCTGGCCGACCTGTTGCTGGTCGATGGCGACCCGATGCGCAACCTCGATTGCCTGTTGGGGCAGGGCGAGCGCATTCCCCTGGTGATGAAGGCCGGCGTGGTCGAGTTCGACGCGCTGTAGCCCGTACCCCCGAGCTGTTCAGACAACCTGCCGGATGCCTCCGGCCCTCTTCAAGGAAACGACACATGCCCAAGCTGACGCAAGCCGTCTGGCGGTACCGCCACGACCAGATGGTCCGGTTGATGGACGAACTCGCCGTCGATGCGCTGGTGTTCACCACCGCCGATTTCTTTCAGTTCGCCACCAACTTCCACACCGACGTGCAGCCCTGGGAGCGGCCGATCTTCGCGGTGGTGCCGCGCCAGGGCGAGGGCTTCCTGGTCATGAACGAGCTGTCGACGAACCACATGCGCTTCTCGATGGAGGCGCACAAGGTGTGGATCACGGACGTGATGTTCTATGCCGAGCATCCGATGGTGAGCAACCGCCTGCCGCTCGTGTCGCAGCTCCCCGAGATCCTCGCCGAGCGCCTGAGCCGCGCCGGCCTGCGCCGCTCGCGCATCGCGCTGGATGCCGGCAGCGGCGTGATGGCGGCCGTGCAGCGCCTGCTGCCCGACCTGAACGTGCGCGTCGCCACCGCGGAAGTGCGCAGCCTGCGCTGGCAGAAGCACGCCGAGGAACTGGCCGTCATGCAGGCCATGGCCGGGCTGACGGACTGGCTGCAGGACCGCTACCGCGAAGCGATCAAGCCCGGCCGCCTGGTGCAGGAGATGGACTGCGCCATGGCCAGCCTGTTCGTGCAGGAGGCCGCCGAGCGCTTCCCCGGCGAGCAGTTCGAGGTCGTGCGCTGCTGGACGCTCAGCGGCCCGGCGTCGGCCTCGCCGCACGGTGACGGTGCTTCCTGCGGCGCGCGCATCCGTGAAGGCGACGTGCTGGTCAACATCGTCATTCCCCGGCTCAACGGCCTGACGATCGAGAACGAACGCACCTGGTTCTGCGGGCGTCCCGACGAGCAGAAGAAGGCACTGTGGACAGCCGCGCGCGACGCGACCGATGCGGCCATCGGCGCGGCCGTGACAGGCCGGCCCGTGTGCGCGATCGACGCCGCGGCGCAGGCCGTGATCGAGCGCGCCGGCTTTGCCGACTGCATCCGTCACCGCACGGGCCACGCCATCGGCATCGTGCACCACGAGTACCCGGAGGACATGGCCTTCAGCCAGCGCCCGCTGCGCGACAACGAGGTCTATTCGGCCGAGCCCGGCCTGTACGTCTACGGCGTGGGCGGCTTTCGCATCGACGACACGGTCGTGGTGGGCGCGACGCCGCGCGTGCTCACCGCCACGCCCAAGTCGCTCGACTACGCCACCGTGGGTTGAGACCGACGCCCGCCCGCATCTGCTTTCGCAACCTACCCACCTCGACCTCCCCATGACCACCCGTCGCACCATGCTTTCCGCGTTGGCCGTTGCAGCTTCGCTGCTCGCTGCACCCGCCTTCGCGCAGGGCTTTCCTTCCAAACCGATCAAGGTCGTGGTCCCGCAGCCGGCCGGCTCAGGGCCGGACACCTTGGCGCGCACGCTGGCCGATGTGCTCGCCAAGAGCATCGGGCAGAGCGTCGTGGTGGAGAGCCGGCCCGGCGCCAACGGCACGCTGGCTGCGGCCTATGTGCTCTCGCAGCCCGCGGACGGCTACACGCTGTTCCTGGCCGGCGTCTCGAACATGTCGTGGAACCCGCACCTGTACAAGTCGCTGGGGCACCAGCCGGCGCGCGACTTCACCGGCGTCGCTGTCATCGCGAACACCCCGTTCGTGACGGTCGTGTCGCCGAGCCTGGGCGTGAAGACGCTGCCCGAGCTCATCAAGATGGCCAAAGCCGAGCCGCAGCGGCTCAGCTTTGCATCCGCCGGCATCGGCAACTCCACCCATCTTGCGAGCGAGCTGCTGAAGTCGCGCACCGGCATCCAGATGCAGCACGTGCCCATCAGCGGCGCCGGTGGCCCCAACGCGCTGACCAGCGTGATGGCGGGCGACACGCCGGTGATGACCACCGTCCCCGTTGGCGTCGTGCCGCTGGTCAAGAGCGGCAAGCTCGTGCCATTGGCCGTGACCGGCGAGCGGCGGCTGGCGCAGCTGCCCGACGTGCCCACGTTCAAGGAGCTGGGCATCGACATGGAGGTGCCCGGTTGGTACTCCCTGGTGGCCCGTGCGGGCGCACCCGGCGACGCGGTCGCGCGGCTCAACGCCGAGATCAACAAGGCCCTGGACACGCCCGAGATGAAGGAACGCCTGGCCGGCCAGATGCTGATCGGCGTCAAGTCGACCCCGGCCGATGTCTTGAAGTTCACGCAGCGCGAGTCAGCCGCCTGGGGGCCCATCATCGATCGGCTGGGCATTGCGCAGTGAGAGCCATCGAGCCGGCTTCCTTCGAGGCCCTGGACCACGCGCTGCGGCGGTTTCCGGGGCACCGGCTGTTCACCGTGCTGGCGATCGACTCCAGCCTTGCGGCGTCCCGGCGCCTGTACACGAGCGACCCGGTGGCGTATCCGTGCGGCGGTACCAAGCCACTGCACCATGACAACGACTTCTTTCGCGAGGTGGTGCAGGGCGGTCGGGCGCGCATCTGCGCTGATCAGGAAGACTGCCGCCGCGCGTTCCCGGACCATGCGCTGATCGATGCGCTGGGCTGCCGGTCTGCCATCAACGTGCCGATCCGGCACGACGGCCGCACGATCGGTTCCCTGAACCTCCTGCATCAGGAACACTGGTATCAGTCCGACATGGTGCCCGCGTTGATGCGCGTCGCCGAACAGGCCGCATCCTTGCTTCTTCCGCTCAGATACGTTGAGATGCCCGCATGACGATCCATCGCCGAACCTTCGTGTTGAATGCTGCCGTGTCTGTGTGTGCGGTATCGCTTGCCACCGCGGTGCGAGCGGCCGGCCCGGTTTATCCCAGCAAGCCGATCACCATCGTCTTTCCTTACGCGGCTGGCGGCGCCACCGACGCCATGACGCGCCAGATCGCCGACCTCATGGCCAAGGCGCTCGGCCAGCCGGTCATCGTCGACGCGAAGCCGGGCGCCGGTGGATCGATGGCGCTGCAGCAGGCCGTGCGCGCCAACCCGGACGGGCACACGCTGGTGCTCGTGGCCAGCGGAACGATGGCCGTCAATCCCTACCTGTACGACCTGAAGTACAAGCCGGTGGAAGACCTGGCGCCCATCACGATCCTGGTCGACATTCCCTTCGTGGTCGTGACAAGGCCGGACTTTCCCGCACGCACCCTCAAGGAATTCATCGCCCATGCCAAGGCGAATCCGGGAAAGATCTCGTTCGCGAATGCAGGCGTGGGCACGCAGGCCCACCTGACGCAGATGATGTTCATGAAGGCGGCCGGCATCTCGGCCAACGTCGTTCCCTACAAGGGCGGAACCGGTGCGATCGCCGACCTGCTCGGCGGCCACATCGACGCCATGATCGACAACGCCGCCGCGCAGGTGGCGAACGTGCAGGCCGGCAAGGTGCGCGCGCTGTTCGTCACGACGCGCGAGCGCAGCGAATCGCTGCCCGGCGTGCCCACCGCGCAGGAGGCGGGGCTGCCGGGCTTCGTGACCTCGGGATGGTTCGGTCTGGCCGCGCCCAAGGGCACGCCGCAGGCCGTCATCGACAGGCTCAACGCGGTGATCGTCCAGGGCATGGCGCGGCCCGAGGCGCGCCAGCGCCTGATCGATGCGGGGTGGATGCCGGTTGGCAGTTCGCCTGGCGACGCAGCTGCGCGGGCCCGGGCAGACCTTGCGCGCTTTGGGCAGACGGCGCTGCAAATGGGGCTGAAAAAGGAATGAAGGTCTGCGGGTGAGTTGACTTTCGTCACTATCAGCCGGCGGTGCATGACCCTAACATGCGCGCCATGAGCACTCTTGCGCCGACCCGAGCGTCAGCCATCCTGATCGTGGACGACCACGACCTGGTGCGCCTGGGTGTGCGTGCCTTGCTCCAGGCGCAGGCCTCGCCCGACGGGCCTGCGGTCGAGGTCTTCGAAGCCAGCAGCATGGCGCAGGCACTGGCGGTGTATGAGCGCTCTCAGGCGAGCATCGGGTTGGTGTTGCTCGATCTGGCACTTCCTGACACACGAGGCCTGAGCGGCGTGTCCGTTTTTCTCCAGCGTTATCCGCAGGCCCGCGTGGTCGCGTTGTCAGGCGCCGGCGCCACCGCGCTGGCCCAGAACGCCATTGCGCAAAGTGCGTTGGCTCAGGGCGCCAGCGCGTTCTTGCCGAAGTCGGCCAACCTCAAGGAGGTAGTGAGCTTCATCCGTGCCTGCGGCCTGCTCGGGAGAGACGTTGTCGATGGCCTGCCAGGTACGTCCAGGTGGGTTGCGCGGGCACCCCGCCGTGCCGCTGGTGGCGCCCTGAGTTCGCTGACAGGAAGCCAGGCGCGTGTGCTGCAGATGATTCTCGAAGGCAAGTCCAACAAGGAGATCGCACTGTTGGCCGAGTTGCGCGAAGGCACGGTGAAGAACTATGTTTCGACGATCCTCTTGCTGTTCGGTGTGCAATCGCGCGCGGAACTGATCAGCAGCCTGCGTTGATTCACCGCAGGAGGTGCAACGCGATCGTCGAAGAAACAAGAACGAAGGGCCAATTCATGAATGACGCTGCCCGATCGATGCATCAGGCCCCGGCGGCCGCCGATCTGGACCATCGGGTGCTCCGCGAACACGTGGCCTCGGTGTATGCCGCGCACACGACGGCCACCTGTGCGCACATCGGCTTCGCCATTGCCATTGGCATCTTCGGCTACTTCAACATCGATTCGACCCACCACCTGCTGGTGATCGGCATGGTCGCCGCCGTCGTGTCGATGAATCTGTATGCCTTGCTTGCGCCGCGGTGGACGCCGGATGTCCCCTTGTCCGAAAGCCACCATTGGGCGCGCCGCTACACGTGGATCGTCACGCTGGTCAGCGTGACCACGGCGCTGCCATGCGCCTTGTTCCTCGTGCTCATCCAGAGCCCGGCAATGACGACCGTTGTGATCGTCGTGATCATGGTCAGTTGGACCCGGGCCATTCAGGCCCGTTGGCCGATCAAGGGGGCCATGTTCGGCTGCGGCATCCCCGTGATGGGCGGGCTGATTCTTGCCTTGATCTGGCACGGTGGCACGCTGCACTGGTTTCTGGCGCTCTTCAGTTTCGCCAATCTGGTACTGACACTGCACGAAGGGGTGAAGCAGAACAAGCGGCTGACAGCCTCCTTGATGTTGCAGTTCGAGAACGAGATGCTCGCCGCACAGTTGCGCGAACGCATCGCCGCCGTGGAGCGCGCCAGCGCGGAAAAGACCCGCTTTCTTGCCGCGGCCAGCCACGACCTGCGCCAGCCGATGCATGCCATTGCACTGTTCGGTGCGGCCATGGAAACCGCATTGCACGACCATCCTGAAAGAACGAATGCCAAACGCCTGATGCGCGCCGTCGACGCGCTCGGCGCGTCACTGGACACCATGCTCGACGTGTCGCATCTCGATGCGGGCGTCGTCGTGTCCGAACCGCAGGCACTGGAACTCGATGCGCTGCTTCTTGTCCTCAACCAGACCTTCACCCCCTACGCTGAGCAGAAGGGTCTGCAATTGCGCATCCGTGCCAGTGGCATGTGGGTGCGCAGCGACATCCAGCTGCTGTTCCGCCTGCTTTCGAATCTGGTCGACAACGCCTTGAAGTACACCCACGAGGGCGGTGTGAGCGTGGTCGCGCGGCGGCGAGGCGACAAGGTGTGGCTGGAGGTTCGCGACACCGGCGTCGGCATTGCGCCTGAGCAGTTGAGCCGCATCTTCGAGGAGTTCTATCAGGTCGACAACCCGGGCCGCGACCGGGCGCGCGGACTCGGAATCGGGCTGTCGATCGTCCAGCGCCTGTCGCACCTGATGTCTCACCCGATCGAGGTGCACTCGCGACCGGGACGTGGCACGCATTTCCGCGTGGTCCTGCCGCAAGCCGAGGCAGCGATCACCGCGCCGGCCGAACTGCTGCTCGATGAACTGGAGATGCCCGCGCATCGCAGCCTTGCTGCACCGAACCTGCCCGGGCCGGTGCTGCTGATCGACGATGAAGCGGAGATTCGCCTGGCCATGGCGGCACTGCTGCGTGCGCACGCCGTCGATGTGGTGGCTGTGACGGACGAATCGCATGCGGTCGAAGCATTGACGCACCCGGATGCGAAAAGCCTTCCGTTCTCGATGCTCTTGTGCGACTACCGGCTGGCCGACGGGGGAGATGGACTCGAGGTCGGCCTGCGCTTGCTCGAGCGCTTTCAGCTCGACATTCCCCTTCTGCTGATAACTGGCGAGACAGCCCCGCAGCAACTGCGGCGTGCACAGTCATCGGGGGTGCCGATGCTGTTCAAGCCGGTGAGCGCCGCTGCGCTCCTGCAGGCGATGGCGGAACTGACATCCGTCACGGGGCAGGAACGGATCTTTTCTCCGGCGACCCGCTACTTCAGAGACCCGTCGCCGGTTACCTGATTGTCTGCGGTGTCATTGCCACGGCGCTGTTCGCCTGGTGGGCCGATTCCAGTTTCAGAGACGCCTTGCCAAGACGTTTCTTTTCAAAGTCAGGTGAGAAAAATAGATCGGGAAGGAAAATCCAGAATCGTTACGTGCATCCTCTCGATATTGGAAAGAGAAGACGCCTTCTCTCTTCCGATCTCATGGTTCGAATTAGTCATAACTGCCTCACAAACAAATATCAATTTCCCATAGCTTTCAGGTTGTGTGACTTTCGACATGGGGAAATTTCTCCCGCCAGCCATACAAACGTCGACGGCGATATGACGGGCCACGCTGGGAGGCCCGATCGCCATGGACAACGTTGCCATCTCGGCAGCATTGGCTTCGACAAAATTGAAAGGCAAGGGAATGAAATTCAGAAAATCTGCAGTGGCTGCTGCAACGGCAGTCGCCTTGATGCTTGCGGCATGTGGGGGTGGCAGCGGGGGCGGAGGTGGAGGTGGCTTCCCCGTGGGGCTTATCGGGCCTGGAACGGACGACCCCGGAACACAAGGTCCTGGAACGCAAGGGCCCGGGACGCAGGGGCCCGGAACGCCAGGCCCAGGAACGCAGGAACCTGGAACCCAGGAACCCGGAACACCCGCACCCGCGCAGTATGAGACGCTCCCGTCCGCCTGGGACGGGGACAAGGATTCCTACATTGCATCAGTGCCGGCCGTCGTGCAGCAGCTGAACGATCAGGGCGCCAAGGGCAGTGTCCGCATGCGTCCCGTGGGAAGCAATTCGCTGTATGTCAATCCGCAAGCCGCCAATGACAAATACAGCTACAAGGAATTCACGCTCACCTTCTCCGGTCGCGATGGCTGGGACGGGGCCAGCAACGCGCTGCTGCAGCGGTTGGAAGACGAGGGCGCCAAAGGCTATGTGCTGCACCACCTGGTGGGGGAGACGCACACCCTGGACGATTCCCTCAACGCCATCCGCAAGGCCAGCTTCATCCTGGTCAAGAACGAAAGTCAGCCCGTCACCTACACCTATCGGAAGTTCAGCTTCGATCTGATGATGCCGGCAGACTTCATCGCACAGTTGAATGCGTGGGGACAGGAAGGCTATCGCTTCCTGAATACGGAACTGGGTCTCAGCCCGAGCGTGAATGCGATCGTCGTCAAAAGCTCTGCAGCCGTAGGGGCGACCTACAGTTACGCGTTCGAACCCATCGTCTCCGATCCCAAGCCGCAACTCACCAGCCGCGGTCAAAGCGGATTCCGCTACAGGGGCTATTTCGAGTACTTTGCGAACCGCAACGGACAGCCAGTCCGAGGCGTTTTCAATACCTACGAACTCGACAGCAGCAAGCCCGCGGCGGTGGCCTATCGCTTCTCGGATGAAATGCCTGGAGGCCCGGTCGATATCAATACGACCGAAGGACTCGCGCGACTCAATGACCAGGCGAGCCAGGGATTTTTCTACGCCGGCCTGAGTGTTCCTACCGGAGCGAGCGGGGGCGCCGCGATGTTCTTCGCGGACTATGCGGTCTATGTTCAGGGCGCATTGCTGGCGGACCTCAATCGCGGAGGCGCCGTTCTTTTCCCCTAGACATCTGGCATGGGGGCCGCCTGCCTGGGCAGGCGGCCATCCTGCCTAGAAGTTGCCGCGCAAGGTCACCATGGCGCTGCGCGGTTCTCCGTAGACATTGCCCCAGGCCGGCGCGCCGACGGTCTGGTAGTAGGTCTTGTCGAACAGGTTGTTCACGTTGAGCGCGGCTGACCAGTTGCGGTTGATCTGGTAGGCAACACGCGCGCTCCAGACTGCGTACGAGGCCTGCTCCAGCTTGATCGCGCCCGTGGTGCGTGAACTCGCGGTCTGGAAGTTCACGCCGCCGCCCAGCGTCCAGGCGTTCAGCGCGCCGGGCAGGCGGTACTCGGTCCACACGCGCACCATGTGCTTGGGCGAATACGTGCTGGCGAAATCGATGCCGGCGTTGGCCGTGTCGTTCAGGTACTTGAAGTGGTTGAACGTGTAGCCCGCGAACACCTGCCACCCGCGCGCCACTTCGCCGCTGATCTCCGCGTCGAGTCCCTCGCTGCGCACCTTGCCGGTGGACACGGAGCAGTAGGTGCTCCTCGTGCAGACATTGACCAGGTCTTCCTGCGCCCGGTTGTTCTGGTCGAGTCGGAACAGCGCCAGCGAAGCGTTGACCTTGCCGTCGAGCAGTTCGCCCTTCAGGCCCGCCTCATAGTTGCGGCCCTTGACGGGAGGCAGCATGTCGCCGGCGGCGGTCACCGCGTTCTGTGGCTGGAAGATGTCGGCATAGCTCACGTACGCCGACCATTGCGGAGTCAGGGCGTAAATGAGTCCGCCATAGGGCGTCAGAACGCCGTTTTCACGATAGGGCTCGGTTGCCGGGTTGCCGGTGATGCGGTCGCGATCGCTGGCCCGGTAGCGCGTGACACGGGCGCCGGCAACCAGCGTCAACGGATCGCTGAGGCTCAGGCGCGCGACACCGTAGGCGCCCGATTGGGTGATGCGTGTCTCGGTGTCGCCGCCGCGGTAGCGCCTGGCGACGAAGGTCGCGTCGCTCGGCTCGGCGATCGCCGAGACCGGTGCGAAGACGTTGTTGGCAACGCCCGCCAATTGCATCAGCGAGAAGTCGCTGTGGTTGAACATGCGTCCGGTGTTGGCGCCGAAGCTCACCGAATGCCTTCTGCCGAAGGCGTCGAATTTGCCGTCGACGGCGAGGTCGAGCGTCTTGTTGTCGGTCTTGAAATCGAACAGGCCGCCGTACATCACGTTGCCCGCCAGGGTCACCGGATTCACGGCCCCCAGCGGGAAGGCGTACTTGATGTCCTGCTGCTCGCGCACGTAGCCGGCGGTGACCTTGAGCGACCAGTCGGCGTCGAAGCGGTGCGCGAGTTCGGCGAACGCCGAGGTCTGCGCGCTTTTCCAGCGGTTCCAGTCGGCCGCCAGGTAGGTCGACCGGCGCAGGTGCAGGTCGGCGCCGTTGCTGTAGCTCGGCAAGCCCTGGAAGAACGGGGTGGCGCGCAGTTTTTCGTGGCTGACGCCGAGGGTGAGCACGGTCTGCGGCCCGATGTCGGCGGCGAGCACGCCGTACAGCACGCCAGTGCGGCTCTTCGCGGTGTCGTAGAAGTAGTCGCGGTCGTTGCCGCTCGCGACGACGCGGCCGCGCAGCGTGCCGGCTTCGTTCAGGGGGCCGCTGGCGTCGACCTCCGCGCGGTAGTTGTTCCATGAACCCGCGCTGGCCGAGAACTGCAACTGCTTGTCGGCCGTCGGACGCTTGCGCACCATGTTGATCGTGGCGCTGGGCGAGCCGGCCCCTTGCAGCAGACCCGTGGCGCCGCGCACCACCTCCACGCGATCCAGCGTGGCGGCACTGCTCGTGAAGCTGTTGGCCTGGGGATAGTAGAAGGCGCGGTTCACCCCGTCGTACTGGTAGCTGTCCACGCGGAAGCCCCGGGAGTAGACATAGCGCCCGCCCATCGGGCTGTCGTACATCGTGATGCCCGTGGTCTGGGCCAGCACGTCGTCGATGGTGTGCAGGTTCTGGTCGTCCATCTTCTGGCGCGTGACCACCGTGACCGACTGGGGGATCTCCTTGAGCGTCTGCTCGCCCTTGCCGACGGTGACGATGCGGCTGGCATACGACCCCGAGCCCTCGGTGATCGCGCTGCGCTCGGCCTGCGCCGTGACGCGCACTTCACTGAGCAGGTTGCTCTGCGCGTCCGCGGGTGCGGCCGGTGGGGTCGCGCCCGGTGCCGGATGACGCAGCGTGTAGCCGCCGCCCGCGCGTGCGACCGCTTCGAGGCCGGTGCCCGCGAGCAGTCGCGAAAAGCCGTCGCCGACCGCGTGGGTGCCGCGCAATCCACCGGTGCGGCGGCCTTCTGTCAGCGAGGGCTCGAAGGACAGCGTGACGCCGGCCTGTGCGGCGAAGCGAGACAGCGCCGGGCCCAGTGCGCCTGCGGGAATGTCGTAGGCCGCGGTGGCGGCTGCCGGCGGGTTCGCCTGTGCGGTCGCGGCGCCCGAAGCGGCGAGCGCGAAGGCCAGGCAGAGGGTTCTCACGCCGTGGGTCACGGCGCTCGGGCGCGCGGGCATGCAAAGGGAAAGTGGCCGCATGGGCGCGGTGCGGGAGGAGGGCAATGCCATGGTTCGGTGGTCCTGTTCTTGCCGTACTCGCAGCACGGCTCCATGGCTTGCCCGACCAGGCTTCAAAAAGGGACAGGAATCAGCGAAAAAATTTTCGATCTCAGGCCGGCACCACCGTCACCCACCACCGCGTGCGCGTGAGCACCTGCACGGGCAGCGTGGTGGCCACCATCGAGAGCACGTAGTCGGTATCGCGCAGCTGGAACGCACCGGAGATGCGCAGGTTCGCCACCTCCGGGCTGCAGTGCAGCAGGCCGGGCCGGTAGCGCGACAGCTCGGCGCAGAAGTCGGCCAGGCGCATGTTTTCTGCGTAGAGCACGCCCTGTGTCCACGCCTGGCTCTCGGCCGAGACGGCGGTGAGGGCCGAGGCGCCCTGGGCGTTCAACACGGTCTGCCGGCCGGCCGCAACGATCCCCGCAGGCGACGACGCGCCGCGCAAGGTGACCTCGACCGCGCCCTCGGTGACGGCCAGACGCACATCGGGCGATGCGGTCTCGTGCGCGTCGTCGCCCAGGCGCACGGTGAAGCGCGTGCCGAGCGCGCGCAGCCGGCCCTGCACCGTTTCCACGATGAAGGGGCGCGCGTCGGCCGCGGTCGTGACCCGGATGGCGCCCGCGCGCAGCCGTACCGTGCGCTGCGTGCCGTCGATGCGCACGTCGATCGCGCTGCCGGTGTCGAGCAGCACGCGGCTGCCGTCGGCCAGCCGCACCTCGCACCGTTCACCGGTGGCGGTGGCGTGGTCGGCGGTCCAGCTGTCCCACGGCGCCAGGCGCCAGGCGAGCCAGGCGGCCGGCGCGGCAGTCGCCAGGACGGCCAGCGTGCGCAGTGCGGCCCTTCGGTTGCCGCGTGCCTGGCGCGCCAGCACCGGCACGCCGATGTTCGCCGGCACGGCGCCGAACTGTTGCGACAGGCGCTCGGCACGCTGCCATGCACGCTCGTGCGCCGGGTCCGCATGGCGCCAGGCCGCGCAGGCCGCGTGGTCCGCTTCGCCTGCCCGGCCGGAGTGCAGCCGCACCAGCCATTGCGCGGCCTCGCCCAGCACGGCGCTGTCGGGTGCGGATGCGGGTGGCCGTGCGCTCATTCCACCAGCGCCAGGCAGTGCGCGAAGCCCAGGGCCATGTGGCGCTTGACGGTGCGTTCGCTGACCGCCAGGCGCTGGGCGATCTGTGCGTAGGTCAGGCCTTCGAGCTGCGACAGCACGAAAGCCTCGCGCGCCTTGGGCGGCAGGCCGTCCAGCATCGCGTCGATGGCGTCCAGCGTCTGCAGCAGCTGCAGGCGGTCTTCGGGCGACAGCGCCAGCGCCTCGGGCACCTGCGCGAGCGCATCGATGTACGCGCGCTCCAGTGCCTGCCGGCGCCAGTGTTCGCTGACCACGCCCTTGGCCAGCGTCGTCAGGTAGGCGCGCGGCTCCCGCAACGTGGGCAGCACCTGCGGTCGCAGCAGGACGCGAACGAAGGTGTCCTGCGCCAGGTCGGCGGCGCTGTGCGCACAGCCCAGGCGCCGGCGCAGCCATGTGCTGAGCCAGCCGTGATGCTCGGTGTAGAGCGCGTGCACGGTGTGGGTGTCGGCGGAAGGCATGAAGAGGGAAGGCGATGCAATTGAGAATTACTCTCATTTTAAGAGCATCGCGGCCTGGCGCGCTGCGCGAGCGTTCGGCGTTGCTGCGCAATGCAGCCAGACGCCGTCCCGGTACGGATCACGAATCCCGCAATCCGCACGCCCTCACCGCAACCCCGACTGCCGATCCGCCGCCTCCACCAGCTGCATCAACCCCGGCCCGATGGTGTCCAGCAGCTGCGCCTTTTTCCAGCGAAACCCCGGCACCGCGCAGTTGAACAGCAGCCGGCGCGGTCCGTAGCGGATGCGTGCGGCCGCGCCCGCGGCGAGCACGCCGAAGCCTGAATCGCCCAGATTGATGGCGAAGCCGCGCTTGCCGTAGTGCGCCACGCTCTCGCGCACGCCTTCGAGGCAGCGCGCGTGTTCTTCGGGCCGCTCGTGCTTCACGCGGGCCAGGAACTCCTGGCGCTCACCCGCAGGCAGCTGCGCCAGCCACGCACGCCCCATGGCGGTTTCGACGATGCCGCGCACGGCGCCCACGCCGGGGCGCTTGAGGGTACCGCCCTCGTGGGCACAGGTTTCCAGGTAGACCACGTCCAGGTCGCTGGTCACGCCGACCGACACCGCGCCCTCGACGCGGTCGGCCAGTTGCTGCATGGCCGGGCGCAGCAGGGCCAGCATGGGCGTGTTGATGACGTAGGGGTAGCACAGCGCCACGGCGGCGGGGCCGATGAAGTAGCGGTCCAGGCGTTCGTCGTGGTCCAGGAAACCCATGGTCAGCAAGGTGCGGCACAGGCGCGAGACGGTGGGGCGCGACAGGCCCAGCTTGGCGGCGAACTCGCTGTTGGCGTGCGCGCGCGGGTCGCCCACGAAGGTCTGCAGGATGAGCAGGCCCTTGGCCAGGGTGCCGGCGATGTACGGGTCTTCGTCCCGCACCCGGCGCAGGTCGTCGGAATGCTTCATGGGCTGGCGGCGATTCTGGACAGGGCGGGGCATGGGAGTGAATCGCAGTTTCAATGATTGAAATTCAGTGCCGGCAATTGTGGACCTGCTTCCTACAGTCGCGGCCACCATGATCCGAGACACTCCCCACTTCGAGGCCCTGCGGGCCGACATCCGCGCCTTCGTTCGCGAACGCTGGCATCCGCTGGAAGAGCAGGTCAGCCGCGACAACGACATCCCGCCCGACGTGGTCGACGAGCTGCGGCGCAAGGGCTACTTCGGCTGGAGCATTCCCGAGGCGTACGGCGGCCTGGGCCTCACGACCGAGGAACTGGTGCTGTGCGCGATGGAGCTGTCGCAGTCGTCGGTGGCGCTGCGCGCCCGCGTGGGCACCAACACGGGCATCGGCTCCGAAGCGCTGGTGGCCGACGGCACCGAGGCGCAGAAGCAGCGCTGGCTGCCCCGCATGGCGAAGGGCGAGCTCACCGGCTGCCTGGCGCTGACGGAGCCCGAGGCGGGCTCGGAGGCGAGCAACGTGAAGACCACCGCGCGCCGCGAGGGCGACCACTACGTGCTCAATGGCAGCAAGCGCTTCATCACCAACGCGCCGGTGGCCGATGTGTTCACCGTCATCGCCCGCACCGAAGACGGCTCGAAGGGCAGCAAGGGGGTGTCGGCGTTCCTGGTCGAGCGCGGGCCGGGCCTGACCACAGGCGCGCCCTACCGCATGATGGGCCAGGCCGGCTCCTTCGTGTCGGACGTGCACTTCGACGAGTGCCGCGTGCATGCCGACCAGCTCATCGGCGGGCGCGAAGGCATGGGCTTCCAGACGGTGATGAAGGTGCTCAACAAGCAGCGCCTGCACCTGGCGGCGCTGTGCACGGGCCCGGCGATCCGCATGCTGGACCTGGCCATGGCGCACACCAGCAGCCGCAACCAGTTCGGCCAGGCCGTGGCCGACTTCCAGCTGGTGCAGGCCATGATCGCCGACAGCCGCACCGAGATCTACGCGGCGCGTTCGATGATCCTTGAGGCGGCGCGCGCGCGCGATCGCGGCGAAGACGTGGCCATGTCGGCCTCGATGTGCAAGTACTTCGCGTCGGAGATGTGCGGTCGCGTGGCCGACCGCGCGGTGCAGATGTTCGGCGGTTCGGGCTACGTGGCCGATTTCAGCCCCATCGAGCGCTACTACCGCGACGTGCGCCTGTTCCGCCTGTACGAGGGCACGAGCCAGATCCACCAGCTCAACATCGCCAAGCTGGCACTGCGCGAGGCGGGTGCGCGATGAGCCTGCGCACCGACCTCGCGGCACGGGTGCGCGACTTCGTCGAGCGGCATTGCATCCCGCTCGAATCGAATGCCCACGTGCACGACCCGCGCGCGATGGATGCGGCGCTGTCGCAGCTGCGCCCGGTCGCGCGCGAGCTGGGCCTGTACCTGCCGCAGATGCCGGTGGAGGAGGGCGGGCTGGGCCTGTCGTGGGTCGAGCGCGCGGCGGTGTTCGAGGAGGCCGGCCGCAGCTACCTGGGCCCGGCCGCGCTGAACTGCGCCGCGCCCGATCAGCCCAACATGATCAGCCTGCTGCGCCAGGGCACGCCCGCGCAACAGCAGCGCTACCTGCGGCCGCTGGCCGAGGGCCGCATCCGCTCGTGCTTCGCGATGACCGAGCCGGCGCCTGGCGCAGGTTCCGACCCGTCGATGCTGCGCACCACCGCGCGGCGCGAGGGTGATGGCTGGGTCATCGACGGCCACAAGTGGTTCATCACCGGCGCGGTGGGTGCGGCCTTCTGCATCGTGCTGGCGCAGACGGACGAAGGCCCCACGCAGTTCATCGTGGACATGGAACACCCGGGCCTTTCGCTGGTGCGCGCCATCCGCGCCATCGACCCCTTCGCCGTCGGCGGCCACGGCGAGCTGCGCTTCACCGCCTGCCGCGTGGGCGCCGACGCGGTGCTGGGCGAGGTGGGCTCGGGCTTCGTGGCGGCGCAGCAGCGGCTGGAGCCCGCGCGGTTGTCGCACTGCCTGCGGCTCATGGGCCGCGCGCGGCGCGCGCTCGAGATCGCGCAGGCCTACGTGGGCGAGCGCACGTCGTTCGGCGATCGGCTGGCCGACCTGCAGCAGGTCCAGGCGATGGTGGCCGACTGCCACATCGACCTGCATGCCAGCCGGCTCATGAGCCTGGACTGCGCGCGCCGCATGGACGAAGGCTTGTCGGTGAAGACCGAGTCGGCGATGACGAAGGTCTTCGTGTCCGAAGCCCTGAGCCGCGTGGCCGACCGCGCGGCGCAGATGTGCGGTGCGCTGGGCATGTCGGAAGACGCGCCCATCGCCCTCATCGTGCGCGAGCTGCGGCCGTTTCGCATCTACGACGGCGCCTCCGAGCTGCACCGCGCCACGCTCGGGCGCCGCTTCCTCACGCACTGACACGTTGAACACACAGAGAAACTGGAGACTGACGATGACGTCCTTGATCAAGAAAATTTCCCACCTGGCTGCCGGCCTTGCATTCGGCCTGGCCGGCTCGCTGGCGATGGCGGCCTTCCCCGACCGCCCCGTGAAGCTGGTCGTGCCTTTCCCCGCCGGCGGCAGCACCGACCTGGTGGCGCGCGAGGTGGCGCTGGAGCTGGGCCATGCGCTGGGCCAGCCGGTCATCGTGGAGAACAAGCCCGGCGCCGGCAGCCTCATCGGTTCCGAGCTCGTGGCCAAGTCCGCGCCCGACGGCTACACGCTGCTCATGGCGGGCCTGACCAACATCTTTCTGCCCTACGTGCACAAGGGCCTCACCTGGAACCCGGTGGACGACTTCGTGCCCGTGGGCCTGGTGGCCGACCTGCCCAACGTGATCGCGGTCAACGCGAAGACGCCGTACCAGAAGCTGCCCGAGCTCATTGCCGCCGACAAGGCCAAGCCCGGCCAACTCGCCTTTGGCTCCGCGGGCCCGAGCACGCCCTCGCACCTGGTGTGCGAAATGATCAACCACCAGGCCGGCATCAAGATGCAGCACGTGCCCTACAAGGGGAATGCGCCGGCGGTGAACGACCTGATCGCCGGGCACATCCCGGTGATGTGCAACAACCTCGGCGGCACGCTGCCCTACATGAGCAGCGGGCAGATCCGCATCCTGGCGCAGACCGGCCGCACGCGCTCGCCCTCGGCGCCCGACGTGCCCACCTTCGCCGAGCTGGGTCTGCAGGGCTTCGACAGCGGCCTGTGGGTCGGCATCGTCGCGCCCAAGGGCACGCCCGATGCCGTGATGCGTCCGCTGCGCGCGGCATTGGCCAAGGCCTTGCCCGCGGTGAAGGACAAGCTGGCCAAGCTGGGCGCGGCCGCGCTCGATCCGTCGTTGCCCGCCTACGGCCAGCGCATCGCCGCCGACCGCAAGCTGTGGGACCCGGTGCTCAAGCGCGTCGACCTGAAGGGCAACTGATGGGCCAGCCTGCCGACCACGCACCCCTGCACGGCGTGCGCATTCTCGACATGGCGACCGTGCTCGCCGCGCCGTTCTCGGCCACGCTGTGCGGCGACATGGGCGCCGACGTCGTCAAGCTCGAACTGCCGGGCGGCGGCGATCCGCTGCGCGGACTCACGCCGGTGCACGAGGGCCATCCGCTGTTCTGGAAGACAGCGAATCGCGGCAAGAAGGGCATCTCGCTCGACGTGCGCAAGCCCGAGGGCCGCGCGCTGTTCCTGCGGCTCATCGCCGGCTTCGACGTGCTGGTGGAAAACTTCCGCACCGGCACGCTGGACGGCTGGGGCCTGGACATCGCCACGCTGCACGCGGCCAACCCGCGCCTCATCGTGCTGCGCCTCACGGGCTTCGGCCAGACCGGGCCGTACGCGCGCCGGCCGGGCTTTGCCCGCATCTTCGAAGCGATGAGCGGCTTCACGCACCTGACCGGCGAGCCCGACGGCCCGCCGCAGCACATGAACTATCCGCTGGGCGACGTGGTGGCGGGCCTGTTCGGCGCCTTCGCCATCAGCACCGCGCTGGCTGAGCGCAACGCGCTGCCGCTCGCGCAGCAACGGGGCGCCGAGATCGACCTGTCGGCCACGGAGGCGATGTCGCGCCTGCTCGATCCACTGGCGGCCGAGCACCGCATCGGTGGCGTGGTGCGCGAGCGCACCGGCTCGCGCGCCACCTACACCGCGCCGTCCAACGTGTTCCGCGCGGCCGACGGCGTGTGGTTCACGCTGGTGGGCACGGGCGGGCCGATCTTCGCGCGCATCTGCCGCGCGATCGACCGAGAAGACCTGCTCGCCGACGCACGCTTTGCCGACAACGCCGCGCGCATCCGCCACCTCGAGGCGCTGGATCGCATCATTGCCGACTGGTGCAGCAGTCTTCCATTCGCGGAACTGGCCGTGCGGCTGGACCGCGAAGACGTGCCCTACAGCAAGGTGTATTCGATCGCCGACCTGCGGGCCGACCCGCACATGCAGGCACGCGGCGCCTTCATCGACGTGCCCGACGAACAGTTCGGCACCGTGCCCGCACCGGCGCCGGTGCCGCGCTTCGTGGGGCGCGACGGCGTTCGCCCGGCCGCCACGGGGCCGCGCACGGGGCAGCACAACGCCGAGGTGTATGGCGAGTTCGGCCTGGGCGAGGCACAGCTCGCAGCGCTGCGCGACGCGCAGGTGATCTGAAGCGCGCCTGCGCTTTCGCCTGCCCTGCGGGGTAGGCGTTTTGTCATGCCTGTCCCCGTGCCGTCGCGGGACACCTGACTCCCCCAGAAAAGGGCGCTCCGCTCATGTGCGAAAGCGGTGCGATTCCTACAGTCATCCCCATGCCGAACGCTTCTTCCCACGCCGGGAAGGCCAGCGGTTTCGGCCGGCCACGATCACCGGGGACACCGCATGGAACCGCTCGAAGTTCTGCCGAGAACCGCCCTGAGCCTGCTGCGCGAAGACGCCGGCATGTCGTTCATGGAGGTTGCGCTGATCGGTGCGCTGGTGATGGTCGTGGCCATTTTGCTGGTGCTCGCCCTGCGGCGCAGTGCCTGAACACGGGGAGCCCGCCATGCAGGAATTCAACGCTGTTCTCGAACTGCTCGCGATGCTGGCCACCGACATCCGCATGCTGGCGCTCTTCGCGCTGCTCGGCGTGGCGGCTGTGAGCGACTGGCGCTTCTATCGCATTCCCAACTGGCTGACCTTCGGCGGCGCGTGCTTCGCCCTCATCTACGGAACGATGGCGGCACGCACGCCGGCGTCGGGCGCGGCGAGTGCATTCGGTGGCCTGGCCGTGGGCTTCGCCGCGATGCTGCCGTTCTATGCGCTCGGGATCATGGGCGCCGGCGACGTCAAGCTGATGGCGATGACCGGGGCCTTCCTCGGGCCCCAGCAGACGCTGATGGCCTTGCTCTTCACTTTCATCGCGGGCGGCGTCGCGGCGCTGGCCTTCGCGATCCATCGCCGCCGCCTGGTCCACATGCTTGGCAACGTCAAGGCCACAGCGCAGGGCATGGTCATTTCCACCATCGCAGGCATGCGGCCCGACGGGCGCCTGCAGGCGGGCCAGTCCGTGGGCAAGTTGCCCTACGGCGTCTGCATCGCGGCGGGCACGGTGGTCCAAGTGCTGGCGCACCAGCTGGGCTTTGTCTAGCTCCTACATGTTTCACCCCTGGCGGAGGTTCGTATGAAGAACATCAAGGCGATCGGGCTGATCTTTCTGGCCCTGCTGTTCGGGCTGGCGGCCGCGGTCTACGCGACCGGCTGGATCTCCCGACAAAGTGGCATCGCGTCCAACAAGGTCGTGGTGGCCGCCGTCGACATCGACCTGGGCAGCCGCGTCAACGCGCAGATGCTGTCCACGGTCGACTGGCCCAGCGGCTCGGTGCCCAACGGCTCCTTCAGCGACATCAAGGCGCTGAACGACCGCGTGGTGAAGGTCGGCGTGCTGCGCGGCGAAGCGCTCATGGAGGGCAAGCTGGCGCCGGTGGGCACGCAGGGCGGGCTGTCGGCGGTGATCGCCAGCGGCAAGCGGGCCATGACGGTGCGCGTCAACGACGTGGTCGGCGTGGCGGGCTTCGCGCTGCCGGGCAACTACGTCGACGTGATGGTCAACGCCCAGCAGGACAAAGGGCGCGGCGAAGACGCGCTGCAGATCAGCAAGACCGTGCTCGAGAAGGTGCTGGTGCTGGCGGTGGCCCAGGAGGCCAACCGCGACGACACCAAGCCGAAGGTCGTGAGCGCGGTGACGCTCGAGCTTTCGCTCGAAGACTCCGAGAAGCTCGACCTGGCACGCAGCGTGGGCACCCTGTCGCTCGTGCTGCGCAACCAGATGGACAAGACCACGGTCGCCACCCTGGGCATCACCAAGGGGCAGCTGTTCGGCGAGAAGAAGGACATCGTGCCGGTCTCCACCGCGGCGGCTCCGGATCGCCCGCGGGTGCGGCTGGCAGGTCCCGCCACGCCGCGAGCCACCGAATGCGTGGAGGTGATCCAGAGCGCCGCCCGTTCGGTCACCTGTTTCTGATCGTCCATCAGGAGGAACACCAAGTGCGCCCACTCACAACAACCATCGCCCGTCTGCTGGCGACCCTCGCGACAGTGGCGACCCCCGCCATGGCCGCGGAGGTCGTGGCAGCCGCCCCGGCCACGGCCGTCGCCATGCCTGCGCCTGCTGCAACAGCTGCAGCAGCAACTGTCGCGGCAGCACCCGCAGCCCCGGCCAGCCGGCGTTGCACCGCCATCATTCCGGACTCCGAGCCGACCTATGCCGTGCTCGGCAAGTCGGTGGTCATTCCGTTGAAGGCGCGCGTGGTGCGCATCGTATTCGGCGGGCAGCCGCAGGGCCGGGCGGCTGCGCCAGCAGCGCCGGCGCAGCCCGGGGCAGCGATGCCGGCGCCCAATGCGAACGTGGGCGACGGCGTAGCTGACATCGAGGTCACGCTGCTGAGTCCGACCGACCTGTTCTTCCGCGGCCGCCAGGCCGGCTCGATGAACGTGGTGCTGCAAAGTGCCGACGGCACCTGCTACATCAAGGATGTGGTCGTTACCGTCGATCCCGGGGCGCTGCAGTCCAAGCTGGCGGAGCTGATGCCGGAAGAGAACCGCATCCGAGTGCGCAGCGCGGAAAAATCCATCGTGCTCACCGGCGAGATCAGCGACGCGCTCAAGCTCGATGACGTGATGAGTCTGGCCTCGGCCTACGGCGCCGACGGCAAGAAGGTGGTGAACCTGCTGCGTGTCACTGCGCCACAGCAGGTCATGCTCGAAGTGAAGATCGCCGAGATCAGCAAGAACTTGCTGGACCGCCTTGGCGCACGCGTCGGGCTGGCCCGCTCCGGTAACGGTGGTCTCAACAGCTATTCGCTGATCTCCAATTTCCTGAGCGGCGGTGGCGGCCTGATCGAGGCGTTGAGGATCGGTCGCACGTCGATCGCCATCGACGGTCAGAAGGACGACGGCCTGGTGCGCATCCTGGCGGAGCCCAACATCATGGCCATCAGCGGCCAGCAGGCGAGCTTCCTGTCGGGCGGCAAGATCTTCATTCCGGTGGCGCAGAGCTCCTCCAGCGGCAATGGCACGAACATCACGCTGGAAGAAAAGGAGTTCGGCATCGGGGTCAAGTTCACCCCCACCGTGCTCAACGGCGGCCGCGTCAACCTCAAGATGGTCTCGGAGGTGTCGGACCTGTCGCAAACCGGCTCGCCTTTCACCACCATCGGCGGCGTGACCGCCGTGCTGCCATCGCTCACGGTGCGCCGTGCCGACACCACCGTGCAACTCAACGACGGGCAGAGCTTCGTCATCGCGGGGCTCATCAAGAGCAACGTCACGGAGTCCATCAAGCGCTATCCCGGATTGGGCGAAGTGCCGGTGATGGGGGCGTTGTTCCGCAGCACGGAGTTCCAGAACGACCAGACCGAGCTGATGTTCGTGATCACGCCCCGCCTGGTCCGGCCGCTGGCCGAGTCGCCTCGCCTGCCGACCGACAACCACGTCGTTCCCAGCCGTGCGGAGGTTTATCTGAACGGCAGCCTCGAAAGCGCCACCCCGGCACCGGCCGCACCGGCCACCAATACCCAGTGAGGAGCATCACCATGTTCATCAAGTCGACGACTCTCGCATTGACGCTGCTCCTGGGCACCGGATGCTCCCACGTCACTCCCAACTACGACGCGCGCTTTGGCGACGCGGTGCGCGACGCGAAAAGGAAGATGACGATCAATCCCGATGCCGGCAAGGACGGCAATCCGGTGGCGGGCATGGACGGCCGGGCGGCGCGGGAGTCGATGGTGCAGTACCAGAAGTCCTACAAGGCGCCGCCGCCGGCGGTGAACGTCATCAACATCGGTGGCGGGATTGGTGGTGGAGACAACGGCGGCGGGGGGCGTTAGGCGGCCCTCGAACGATTCTTGAATTCGATCAGAAAGGAGTTGCCACGCAAAGATAGAAGTCAATCAACCCAAGAACCAACGCAAGATTTTTCTGTTTTCTTACTGCAATTCAAAGGTGAAAAAAATGAACCAACTTTTTGTCCGTGCCGGCAACTTCATGTCCTCGTTCGTCAAGGAAGAGGATGGTGCTCAAGTGATCGAGTACGCGCTCATCATCGCAGTCGTGTCGATCGCCCTGGTCATTGCACTGCAGGGCCTGACCACCGGAGGTTATTTCACAACCTTCATTAACCGCGTGGCCGCTTGCCTCCAGGGCAACATGGCCGTCTGCAACCCTTAAGCCCGGCAATCGCATTTATTGGAACGATGGCTATGGCGGTGGCGGTGGCGGGGCCGGCTTGTCCGTTGCCCGCCGCCGCCCAGTACAAAGCGAGGTACTCATCATGTTCAAGTCATTCTTGCGGGGTGAGAGCGGCGCCCAAGTGATGGAGTACGCGCTGGTCATTGCCGTGATCTCGATCCTGCTGGCCATCGCGTTGCGGCCATTGGTGACGGACACCGACCTCAGCAATGTTGTCGATCTCGTCCGCACCTGCCTTGGCGGCGTGACATGTGGCTGAAGCACAGAGATTTTTCGAACCGCCACCCACACTCAGGAAGCCGATCATGAAAGCCCACACTTCCGGCCACAGCCAAGGCGGCGCGGTAATCGTCACCGTCGCTCTGGTCCTGCTGTTCCTCCTCGGGTTCATGGGCATCGCACTGGACTTCGGTCGCCTCTTCATCGTGAAAACGGAGCTGCAAACCGCCATGGACAGCTGTGCCCTGTCTGCCGCGCAGGAACTCGACGGCGCCAGCGATGCGTTGACGCGTGCCACCAGCGCAGGAAAGACCGCGGCCGATCTCAACAAGATCAATTTTCAGGGTGGGGCGACCGGCATCGCCCAGACCGATATCGTGTTCAGCGACTCGCTTATCGGCACCTACAGCCATACCTTTACGCCCGTAGCGAATGCCAGGTACGCCAAGTGCCTGCATACGAAGTCGGGCATCGCGCCTTGGATCCTCAATGCCCTTGGCGCGTTCAGCGGAAGTGCTACTTATGGGGCATCGCACAGCGTGGCCGCAGTCGCCGTTGCCACCAGGGCTCCGTCCCAGTCCAACTGCCTCATTCCAGTCGGTATCTGCCAAAAATCCACCGCCCCCGGCTGGGGGTTCACGCGGGGGGAATGGGTCGAGGGCGTGACCAATGACAACGACGATGTGGAGTCCGGTCAGTTTCACTGGGTGGATTTCACCGGCAGCGGCGGCGGGGCGCGCGAGATCAAGGATCTCCTGACCAGCAGTGGGCAATGCGGTCTTCCCGGTATGGATACAAACATCGGCAAGGCGGGCAAGACCAATGGAGCGGTTGCAGCGTGGAATACCCGCTTCGGCATCTATCAGGGCAGCCTCAACGCCGCGACTGCCATTCCCGATCAGACCGGGTACGCCTGGTATGCCGACAGCGCTGCCGCCGTGAATCCAGGCAGGTATGACGACCCCGGCTCGAACGGATTTGCTGCCAAGCGCAATTCATTCGCGCCTTACGAAGGGGACAACAAGAACCCCGACACCAAGAACCTCAAGACTCAGGGAAATTTCAATGCCACCGACTACACCAAGGGTGCCAATCGACGTGTGGTCACGACTGCGGTGGTCGACTGCCCGTCGATCACGCTCAAGGGTTTCGGCTGCATGCTGATGCTGCATCCGCTGGAAAAGAATGCGAGCGGAAAGAAGTCGAAGATGTGGCTCGAGTTCATTGGCGATGCGACGCTCGCCGGCAGTCCATGCGCCACCGCGGGTTTGGCCGGCGGCACAAACGGACCCAGGGTCCCGACGCTCGTTCAGTAGGAGCTGGCATGAAAAAGAAACAGAACGGCGTGGCTCTGGTCGAATTCGCCCTGATTCTTCCCTTGCTGCTCATCCTGACGTTCATCACGACCGAATTCGGGCGGGCGCTGTACCAGTACAACACCATCGCGAAATCGCTGCGCGACGCCTCTCGCTATCTGTCCACCCAGGACCCGTCGATCGCAACCACGGATCCCTCCAAGATCACGACTGCCAGGAACCTGGTGGTCTATGGCAACCCGACCGGTGGCGGCTCGCCATTGGTCCTGGGCCTCGACACTTCTCACGTCCCCACCCCGACCTGGCAATTCAAGGGCAGTGGCCCGGCCATCAATACCGTGACCATCAAGGTCACGGGATACAAGTTCCGCCCGCTGCTCACCGGCGCGTTCGGGCTTGGTTTTGGTGATGCGAACGGAGAAATTCCCTTCGGAGATATCAGCGCCACCATGCGAGGTCAATCATGAATCGAACAAGACAAATGGGTGCGACTGCGGTGGAGTTCGCGCTGGTCCTGATGTTCTTCCTGACCTTCCTGCTGGGCATCATGGATTTCGTGCGCATGTTGTGGACGTGGAATGCAGCCGCCGAAGCGACGCGCTGGGGTGCTCGTGCGGCCGTCGTGTGCGACCGAAACGCCACTGTCGTGCTTTCCAACATGCAGAAATTCCTGCCCCAATTGACGGCAGCCAATGTCAGTGTCGACTGGTACGACGCGGCAGGCAGCATCAGCGCGACCTGTACTTCCGCCAATTGCAGCGGCGTGAACGTCCGCATCGTCGATCTCGACTATCGATGGATTTCACCCATCGGATTCGGAACTCGTTCTCCGATCCCGATGCCGGGTTTTTCCACCTACCTGCCGCGCGAAATCATGGGGCAGGACCCGAACAGCAACGCCGTCTGCTCCTAGCAACACACCGGACACGACCATGACCATGAAGATCGCCATCGTTTCCCCCAATCCGAACCACCTGCAGGACATGCGCAAGGTGCTGGAGCCGCGCGGCCATGCCGTGTCGCTCTTCGAAGGCGGCAAGAGCCGGATGCAGGCGGTCGTCGACAAGGTCGCGCCCGACCTGCTGCTGGTCGACGGCATGTGCTGCGACCCGCAGGAGCTCTCGCTGGTGGAGGCCCTGACGCTGCGGCATCCGGCGGTGGCGGTGGTGCTGCTGTGCGCGATGCAGACGCCCGAGTTCCTGATTCACGCGATGCGCGCAGGCGTGCGCGAGGTGCTGCCGTCGCCCGCCGACACCGCCGCGCTCGAGGCCACCGTCGATCGCATCGCGCTCAAGATGGCCGGTTCGCAGGCGCGCAGCCCCGGGCGGGTGGTGGCGTTCATGCCCTGCAAGGGCGGCAGCGGCGCGACCTTTCTCGCGACCAACGTCGCGCACCAGCTGTCGCGCGAGCGCTCGGTGCTGCTGATCGACCTGAACCTGCAGTTCGGCGATGCGCTGTCGTATGTGAGCGACCTGCGCCCGACCGCGACGATGGCCGACGTGGCGCGCGACATCGGACGCCTCGACGCCTCGCTGCTGGCGGCGAGCGTGGTGCGCGTGTCGCCCAGCTACAGCATCCTGCCCGCGCCCGAGGACCTGGCGCGCGCGATGGACGTGAAGGCCGAGCACATCGACGCCATCCTGCAGGTGGCGCTCGCGCAGTACGACTTCGTGATCTTCGACCTCGGCACGCGCATCGACACGCTCACGCTGCGCGTGCTCGACCGCGCGGAGCGCATCTTTCCCGTGATGCAGACCAGCCTGCCGCACATCCGCAACGTGACGCGCCTGATGCAGGTGTTCAAGTCGCTCGGCTACGCCACCGGCAAGGTCGAGCTGCTGGTGAACCGCAGCACCGGCGGCGGCGAGATCGGGCTGTCGGACATGCGCCGGTCGTTGCCCGGCGCGACGTTCACGACGGTGCCGGACGGCGGCAAGGACGTCGACGCCTCCATCAACCGCGGCGTGCCGCTGGCGGAGATGTCGCGCGGCAGCGCGCTCGCCAAGCGCCTCGACGAGATCGCCCACACGCTCAGCCCGCGGCCGGAGGCGACGCCCGGCTTCATGGGGCGGCTGTTCCGCCGTGCCTGAGACAGGGCGGATTCCCATCAATACCCAGGCGGAGGTGCCAACATGTCATTCAGGGACCAACTCAATGCGATCGACAGCGATGCGGGCGCGCGGCCGGCGGGGCCGGCAGGGCCGGTCCTCGAGCTGACCACGTCGCCTTTCGCCTCGGACACCTACAAGCTGCTGAAGGAGCGCATGCACCTGAAGCTGCTGGACCGCTTCGACCTAGCGGCGCTCGAAACCCTCCAGCCCGACGCCCTGCGGCAGGAAATCTCGACCATGGTCGGGCGGCTGCTGCAGGAAGAGCCCGAGGCGCTCAACGACATCGAGCGGCGCACGCTGATCCGCGACATCCAGCACGAGATGCTGGGCTTCGGCCCCATCGAACTGCTGATGGCCGACCCGACCGTGTCGGACATCCTGGTCAACTCGCCCACCAGCATCTACGTGGAGCGGCGCGGCCGGCTGGAGCTGACCAACGTGAGCTTCACCGACGAGAAGCACCTGCTGCGCATCATCGACAAGATCGTTTCGCTGGTGGGGCGCCGCATCGACGAGTCCAGTCCCATGGTCGATGCGCGGCTGCCCGACGGCTCACGGGTCAACGCCGTCATCGCACCGGTGGCGCTGGACGGGCCGATGATGTCGATCCGCCGTTTCGCGAAGATCCCGCTGCGCATGAACAACCTCGTGAACGATCTCAAGTCGCTCACGCCGCCGATGGCGCAGATGCTCGAGGGCCTGGCCCAGGCCAAGGTCAACATGCTGATCTCGGGCGGCACCGGGGCAGGGAAGACCACGCTGCTGAACATTCTCTCGGGCTTCATTCCGGAGTCCGAGCGCATCATCACCATCGAGGACGCGGCCGAGCTCCAGCTGCAGCAGCCGCACGTTGCGCGCATGGAGACGCGGCCGACGAACATCGAGGGCAAGGGCGAGATCACGCAGCGTGCGCTGGTGCGCAACGCGCTGCGCATGCGGCCCGACCGCATCGTGATCGGCGAGGTGCGCGGCGCCGAGGCGGTCGACATGCTGCAGGCCATGAACACCGGCCACGAAGGCTCGCTGACCACCATCCACGCCAACTCGCCGCGCGATGCGCTGGCGCGGCTGGAAAACATGATCGGCATGGCGAACCTGAACCTGCCGCACCGCACGGTGCGCCAGCAGATCGCCTCGGCGATCACGGTGGTCGTCCAGGTGCTGCGGCTGATCGACGGGCGGCGCAAGGTCACCAGCATCCAGGAGATCACCGGCATGGAGGGCGAGATCGTCACCATGCAGGAGATCTTCACCTTCCACCAGACAGGCATGGGGCCCGACGGCCAGGTGCGCGGCCATTTCCACGCGACCGGCGTTCGACCGAAATTCATGGAGAGGTTGCAGGCGTACGGCGTGCTGCTGCCCGACACCATCTTCGATCCCGAAAAGCACTACGAATAGGAGCGCGCCATGTTCGACAACCTGGGGGGTGACACGCTGATCACGGTCGCGGTGCTGGTCTTCGTGACCGCGCTGCTCATGATCGAAGGGGTCTATCTGCTGTGGCGGTCCTACAAGGGGCCCGACGCGCGCAAGATCGAGAAGCGGTTGCAGGCGATGTCCGCCGCGGTCGACCGCACGCCGCAGGCCCATCTCGCGAAGGAGCGCATGCTCAGCGACGTGCCCTGGATGCAGCGCCAGTTGCTGGCGCTGCCGCGGGCGCACCGGCTGGACCGCTTCATCCTGCAGGCAGGGCTGGACTGGACGGTGTCCAGCTTTCTGCTGGCCTGCGGTGCGCTCGGCGTGTTCGCGTTCTGCGCCGTGTGGTTGGCGCACCAGCCCGCGTGGCTGGCGCTTCTGGCCGGGGCCGTGGCGGCGGTGCTTCCCGTGCTGTACCTGCAGCATCAGCGCAGCCGCCGGCTGGATCGCCTCGAAAAGCAGCTGCCGGACGCGCTGGACCTCGTGACACGCGCCCTGCGCGCGGGCCATTCCTTTGCCAGCGGCGTGCAGATGATCGGCGAAGAAATGCCCGACCCGATTGCGACCGAGTTCCGGCTGGTGGCCGACGAGGTGAATTTCGGCGTCTCGCTGCAGCAGGCGCTGACCAACCTCAGCGAGCGCGTGCCGCTCACCGATCTGCGCTACTTCGTGGTGTCGGTGCTGATCCAGCGTGACTCGGGCGGCAACCTGACCGAGGTGCTGGGCAACCTGAGCCGGCTCATCCGCGCGCGCTTCAAGTTGCTCGCGCGGGTGCGGGTGCTGTCGTCCGAAGGGCGGCTGTCGGCCTGGATCCTGGGCATCATGCCGTTCGCCCTGGCGGGGCTCATGAACATCTTCAATCCCGAGTTCATGTCGCCGCTGTGGACCGACCCGATCGGCCAGACGGTGCTGCGCTACATGCTGGTGCTGATGCTGGTGGGCATCGTGCTCCTGCGCAAGATCGTGAAGATTCGCGTCTGAAGGAGAAGCGTCATGGCCATGCTGTTCCCCATCCTGGTTTTTCTGTCCGTGTCGCTGACGGTCATCGGCCTGGCGGTGTGGTTCTCCCCATCGCGCACCGCGCAGCGGCTGCAGGCGGTGGCGCTGCCGTCCGACAAGTCGGCCTGGACCGAGACCGCCGTCAAGCTCGTCGGGCCGTTCGCGCAGCTGTCGTCGCCGACCGGCGACGCCGAACTGTCACCGATGCGCGTGCGCTTTCTCAACGCCGGCATCCGCCATCCGGATGCGTACCTCATCTACTTCGGCCTGAAGACGCTGCTGCCGCTGGGCTTCGCGGCCGTCGTGTTCCTCATGCTGCGCGCGGCGGGGTCGGCGGGCGGCATGACGATGCTGCTGTGGCTGGCGCTGGCGGCGCTGGCCGGCTGTTACTTGCCCAACGCGCTGCTGTACCTTCGCATCCGCGCGCGGCGCCGCGAGATCTTCGAGAACTTTCCCGACGCCGCCGACCTCATGCTGGTGTGCGTGGAGGCGGGGCTCGGACTGGACGCCGGGCTGGCCAAGGTCACCGAGGAAATCCAGATCAAGAGCCGGGCGCTCGCGCAGGAGCTGCACTGGACCAACCTGGAAATGCGCGCCGGCGGCACGCGCGAGAAGTCGCTGCGCAACTTGGCGCTGCGCACCGGCGTGGAAGAAATAGGCACCTTCGCCACCATGCTGACCCAGGCGGACCGCTTCGGCACCAGCATCGGGGAGTCGCTGCGCGTGTTTTCGGACGACCTGCGCCACAAGCGCCAGGTGCGCGCCGAGGAGCTGGCGGCGAAGGTGCCGACCAAGATGCTGCTGCCGCTGGTGCTGTGCATCTTCCCGTGCATCTCGCTGGTGATCCTCACGCCGGCGGCGATCCGCGTGATCCGGATGATCGGGCCGATGCTGACCGGGCATCAATGAGGAGGCGACCGGGCCGGAAGGCCGGCCAGGCGCCGCTGCCGCGGATCAGGCCGCCAGCGTGTCGAGCTGGTGCTTGATCGCGTAGATGTACAGCTCGAGCCGGTTCGTGACGCCCAGCTTCTGATAGATCGCGCACAGGTGGTTGCGCAGCGTGTGCTCGGTGACGAAGGCGCGCTCGGCGAGCGCCTTGTTGGAGGCGCCGCAGCCCGTCGCGACGATGCGGATGATCTCGCGCTCCTTGTGCGTCAGCGTGGCTTGGCGCGCCGTGTCGGGGTCGGCCTTCGGCGGCTTCCTGGCCGACGTGAGTTCGGAGAAGACGCGGCCCATGGTCTGCGCGTCGACGCACAGTTCGCCACGGAAAACGCGCTCGATGGCGTCGAGCAGCTGCTGCGCCGACGCGTCCTTGCCCACCACGCCGCGCGCGCCGCGCAGTATGGCCAGGTCGAGCGTGCGTTGTTCTTTCTCGGCCGTCAGCACCATCACGCGCGACACCTCGTTGGTCAGCAGCCGGGGCAGGATGTCCAGCGCGCTGTGGCCGTCCAGGTCGAGGTCGAGCACGATGACATCGGGCGCGAGGCTTTGCGCCGTGGCCACCGCCTCGTCGCAACAGCTGGCCGTGCCGACCACCTTCATGCGTGGCTGCTCGCCGTCGATCAGCTTCGACAGGCCCCACAGCATGGTCTTGTGGTCGTCCACGAGCAGCACGGCAATGGGATGGTCGGGATGGTCGAGGGTTTGCATGACGGACTCCTTCCTGTGTCTGCGGAACGCGGTCAGATCGGGATTTCGATCCGCACCGCCGTGCCGCCATTCGCGCATCGGTCGACATGCGCCTGGCCGCCCAGGGCCGCGGCGCGCTCGGTGAGGGAGCGGGGGTGGAAGGCGGTGAAGCTTTCCTGGCAGGCGTCGTTCTCGATGCACAACGCCAGCTGGCCATTCTTGCAGTCGATGCGCACGCTGCCGTGGCGCGCATGGGTGTGCTTGCAGATGTTGTTCAGCCCTTCGCTCACCATCTGCAGCAGCTCCGCGGTCACGCGGTCGTCCAGGTGCAGCGGGCCGTCGACGGCCATCACGATGTCGATGTCGATGCCGTACAGGCCCTTGATCCGCGCGGCCTGGCGCTCCAGGTGGGGCCTCACGAGCCCGCCGGGATCGTCGTTCGCGCCGTGCCTGACTTCGCCGGCGTAGCGGCGCAGGTCGGCGATCACGCCGTCGGCCACGTCCGCGAGCTTGTCCAGGTCTTCGCGCAGCGGGTTGTCGGCGGCGGCCCGCTTGCGCAGCGCGCACAGGCCCATGCGCAGGCCGATGTAGGGCTGGATGGCGGTGTCGTGCAGGTCGAGCGCGATCTTCAGGCGCTCCGTCGACGCGGCTTCCGAGGCCATGCGATCGAGCACCTCGATGGTCTCGATGACCGGGAAGATCTGTTCCATGAGGTGGGCGAGGAACAGCGCGTCGGACTTGCCCAGCCGCCCGTCGCGCGACGAGATGAACACCCGGCCTTCGCCCAGGCGCATCGGCAGCGGCGCGCTGATGAAGGCCCGCGCCTCCAGCAGCGCGGCGATGGTGGTGCAGTGCGCAGCGCCGGCTTCGTCGGCGCTGCGCCACGCGGTAGTGCCCGCTTCGAAGACACGGTGCTGCGCGCGCAGGTGGTTCAGCGGCCAGGGCAGGCGGTTGCTCAGCACGACGCTGTCGGGCGCCAGGGCCATGAGCGGCGATTCCGCGAGGCGGCCGATGGTCTCGATGCTCACCTGCTCGCAGGTGTCGTCCTCGCGCAGCGTGCGCAGCAGCCAGGTGCCGGTGGCGCGGTCGCGCGTCAGCAGGATGCAGTGGCTGGCCTTGAAGAAGGCCAGCGTGCGCTCCATCGTGCGGGCGATGGTGCGTCCGGCGCCGAAGCGCGGGTTCGACAGCTGGCTCACGTCGCCCAAGAGCGCCAGGCGCCGTTGCAGCGCCAGCTTGGAGCCGCCCCAGTACACGATCATGTGCCCCAGCGCCAGCAGGAAGGCGGTGCGCATCAGCAGCTGCGGCGTGTCGTCCGTGCCCGTGGCCAGCCCGCAGGCGGCGAAGGAGGCGACCGAGGCGATCGTCACGCGGGCGCCTTCCTCGAAGCCCCAGCGGAACGACGAGGTGAGGATGGCGAAGAAGTAGAAAAGGAAGAACAGGCTGTGGGTGCCGTCGGTCACCGCCATGATCAGCGTGAACCACAGCACGTCGGACCAGTGGATGGTTCGGCCCTGGAAGTAGGGCCGCCCCATCGCCGTGCAGACGTGGATCAGCAGGCTGTGAAGGATGTAACCGAAGAAGGCCAGCCAGACCGCTGCGGGGACCTGCTGCCGGCTATCGGCGGCGTCGACCGTGATCGCCAGCAGAGCCGAGATCGACAGCACGAGCCGCATGCGTCCCACCATGAGCGCATCCGCCGCCAGGCTGGCGTCGATGCTGGGGGCGGAGCCGTGCGCTCGCATGGGGATGCATCCGGTGCATGGACCATGTCAGGCACCGCGGGAGATCGCGGTACGGACGGGAGCGCTCGGCAGTGACAGTTTGGAATACATTTTTCTTGCCTGAGACCACAACGTGTGACGAGTTCACATTACTACTTTGGTGTTCAGATGCAATTGAAATCTCGTTCCATTAACGTTTGGTAACTATATTTGCATTGGATTGCATGCGGATAAATGAGGCCGCTGCAGAGGGCGGCGAGAGGGCGTGGTGCCGGTTGGGGAGGCCTCGGAGAGGGTGAGGTACCTCAACGGGGCGTCCCGCCTGCCTTGGCGAAGGCGCAGGCCGCGGGGTAACCCCGTTGCGCGGCCTCAGGGCAGGAAAAGCAGCATCCCGTACACCGCAAACAGCATCAGGTGCATGAGCCCCTGGATCGGCGAGGTGCGCTGCCCGTTGAAGCTCAGCAGGCTCAGCACCGCCGTCACCGCGAACAGCAGGGTTTCGGCGCCCGAGATGCCCATGAGCACCTGCTTGCCCGTGACCAGCCCGATGACCAGCACGGCCGGCACCGTGAGCCCCACGGTGGAGACGAAGGCACCCAGGCACAGGTTGATGGCGCGCTGCATCTCGTTGTTCATCGCGGCGCGCACGGCGGTGATCGACTCGGGCGTGAACACGATGATGGCGATGAGCACGCCGCCCACGGCCGCGGGCACGCCGGCCGCGGCAATGCCGTAGTCGGTGACCACGGCGAGGTAGTGCGCGAGCAGCACGATGGGCAGGATCGTCGCGAGCAACAGCAGCGAGCGAACGACCACGGCGCGCTTGTCCAGGCGGGCGTGGTCGGCCTGCGCGGCAGGCGAGGGCGCGGTCGCCCGCACCGACATCCGCCCCGGCGCCGGCTGGATGAAGAAGCGCTGGTGGCTGCGCATCTGCATCCAGAGAAACGCGCCGTACAGCACGGCGGTGAGCACCGACATGCCGATCGCCTGCACCGGCGTGAACTCGCCCGCGCCCGAGGTGTGGTTGGGCAGCACCAGCGCCGTGCCGGTCAGCAGCACGATCATCGACAGGTAGGCGCCGGCGCCCTGCGCGTTGTATTCCTGGTCGCCGTGGCGTGCCGCGCCCGCGATCAGGCAGATGCCGATGACGAGGTTCAGGATGATCATCATCACGGCGAAGATCGAGTCGCGCCCGATGGTCGGAAACTCGCCCGGGCCCAGCAGCACCGAGGCAATGAGGATCACCTCGATCGACACGATCGAGAGCGTCAGGATCAGCGTGCCATACGGCTCGCCCAGCTGGTGCGCCAGGTGGTCCGCCTCGCGCACCACGCCGAACGAGGCGGCCAGGATGGTGACGAACAGCGCCAGGAAGACGCAGCCGGCCACCACGGGGCTGATCGGCGCGGCCAGCCAGCGGTCGCCGAAGGCCACGAAGAGCCCGACCACGAGCCAGGCGGCAGCGATCAGGGCCCAGGTGGCGGGCGGCACGAGGCGGGCGGGGGAG
>NZ_JBWKYF010000011.1:0-124041 GCF_059423605.1 Variovorax sp. GW460-12-1-14-LB1 | reverse complement strand
GGGCGGTGGCGACGACAGGGCCGTTGCCCGGGGCGGTGGTGGTGCTGCTGCCGTTCTTGGGCGCATCGCGCAGCCGCTCGGCGATCAGCGCTTCCATCGGGTCGATGGCCTGCTCGGGGTACAGGTCGAGCACCAGCCGGTGCTTGTAGGCGGCCACGGGCGCCAGCGAGAACACCTGCGGGCGCACGGTCTGCTTCAGGTCGAACACGATGCGCACCACCTTCGGTGCGTTCTGCCCGATGCGCAGGCCGTTGATGTACGGGTCGCCGGGCTTGATCTTGCCGACCAGATCGCGCAGCTCGGTGTTCAGGTCGATGCCCTCGATGTCCACGGCCAGCCGGGGCGGGCTGCCGACCACCAGCTGCTGCGAGTTGAGGCGGGCGTCGGACTCGATGGTCACGCGGGTGTAGTCGGCGGCGGGCCACACGCGCACGGCGAGGATGCTGGCGCCGCGCGCGATCTGGTGCACGCCCAGCATCAGCGCGATGCTGCCGCCCTGCAGCAGCACGCGCCGTTTCAGGCCGGTCGCCTTCATGCGGCCAGGCACGCCAGCAGATCGCTGCCGCGAGGGGTGTTCGCCAGGAGGGTCACGCTGCGGGTGTCGTCGGTCATTGCTTCTATTTTAATAGCTAGGTCGGCAGGTGGGGTGCGCCCCGCGGCGTTTTCCGGCCACTCGGCCAGCTTGAGGCCCGGGCCCGCGAAGATGTCGCGGAAGCCCGCGTCGTCCCATTCGCGCGGGTCGGCGAAACGGTAGAAATCGAAGTGGTAGATGGCCAGCCCGTCGGGCGCCTCGTGCGGCTCGACCACCGCGTAGGTGGGGCTCTTGATGCGCCCGGTGATGCCGAGCGCGCGCAGCAGGTGGCGCACGAAGGTGGTCTTGCCGGCGCCCAGGTCGCCCTGCAGCGCGATGAAAGCGTCGCGCAACGCGGGCGATGCGGCGAGCGCGCGCGCCAGCGCGTCGGTGTCGTCTTCGCCCTGCCAGCGCAGGGTGCGCGTTTCTACAATCGGCAAGTGATCGTCAGCCATCCACTCGTTGCTCGTATTCAGGCCTTGGCCCGGGAACTCGGATTCTCCCAAATCGGAATCGCGGGCGTCGATCTGTCGAGCGCCGAAGACGGTCTGATGCAATGGCTGGCCCATGGGTTCCATGGAGAAATGCAATACATGGCAACGCACGGCACGCGCCGCGCGCGGCCGGCGGAGCTGGTGCCGGGCACGGTGAGCGTGATCACCGCGCGCATGGACTACCTGCCGCGCGACACCGACGCCGAGTGGCAGGCCATCGAGTTCGACCGGCTGCGCCGGCCCGGCGAGGCCATCGTGTCGCTGTACGCGCGGGGCCGCGACTATCACAAGGTGCTGCGCAACCGCCTCGCCAAACTGGCCGAGAAGATCGCCGAAGAGGTCGGCCCCTTCGGCCACCGCGCCTTCACCGATTCGGCGCCGGTGCTCGAGGCCGAACTCGCCTCGCGCAGCGGCCAGGGCTGGCGCGGCAAGCACACGCTGGTGCTCGACCGCGACGCGGGCTCGATGTTCTTCCTGGGCGAAATCTACGTCGACATGGCGCTGCCGCCGAGCGAGCCCGTCAGCGCGCACTGCGGCAGCTGCAGCGCCTGCATCGACGTGTGCCCGACGCGCGCCATCGTCGCGCCGCAGCGGCTCGATGCGCGCCGCTGCATCTCGTACCTCACGATCGAGCACGCCGGCGCCATTCCGGTGGAGCTGCGCCCGCTGATGGCCAACCGCATCTACGGCTGCGACGACTGCCAGCTGATCTGCCCCTGGAACAAGTTCGCGAAGAAGAGCACGCTGCCCGACTTCGATGCGCGCGAGGGGCTCACGGGCCGCACGCTGGCCGAGCTGTTCGCGTGGAGCGAAGAAGATTTCCTGCGCCGCACCGAAGGCAGCCCGATCCGTCGCATCGGCCACGAGCGCTGGCTGCGCAACATCGCGGTGGCGTTGGGCAATGCGGTGCGCTCAGGCGAGGGCGGCGCGAAGGAAGCGCTGGCCACGCGCGCCGAACATCCGAGTGAACTGGTGCGCGAGCATGTCGCTTGGGGGCTGGCGCAGCAGCCCGAAGATCAACCGAGTTAAGCGGGAAGGATCTCGCGCACGCGTTCCCAAGGGCGGCACATGAGCGTGCCGCGCGGCGACACGACGATGGGCCGCTGCAACAGGATCGGGTGCTCGACGATCGCGTCGAACAGCTGGTCGTCCGTCAGTTTCTCGTCCGCCAGCTTCAGTTCTTCGTAGGGCGCTTCCTTGGTGCGCAGCAGGTCGCGCGCCGTCAGGCCCATGGCCTTCGCCAGCTCGCGCAGCTTCTTCTTCGACGGCGGCGTTTCCAGGTACAGGACGATCTCGGGCTCCACGCCGCTTTCGCGGATCAAGCCCAGCACGTTGCGCGACGTGCTGCAGTTGGGCTTGTGATAAATCGTCATCGGGTAGGCGGTGGTCGGTGTGCGTGCGGTCATGGCGTCGATTATGAGAAGAGAAGAGAAGAACGGGCCTCAGCTTGTCTCTTCGTCCGCATCCATCGAGAACGGAAAGCGCGCCGCCCAGAACTCGGCCAGTCGCGGGTCGGCGTCCACGCGCCGCACCACGCGCGCCATGCGCGGCGCCACGCGATAAAAGCGCCGGCGGGTCGGCGTCCAGCGCGACACCACGGTCACGTACAGGTCGAGCATGCTGAGCTTGTCGCCGAGCAGGTAGGGTGCGGGCTCGTCGATCTGCGTGTCCATGAGGTGCCAGCAGTGCGCGATGCGCGCGGCCGTGCGCTCGAGCACCACGGCCTGCGCGGCGGCATCGGCCGCGAGGCGCGAAGGCTCGTCGCGCACCCAGAACATTGAATAGATCGAGGCCGGCAGGTAGACCATCCAGCGCAGGTACTGCGCGCGGCGCGGGTCGCCGGGCGCAGGGCAGAGCCCGGCCTCGGGGTAGCGGTCGCCCAGCCAGATGAGGATGGCCGCACTCTCGGTCATGACTTCGCCCGAAGGCAGCACGAGCGCGGGCACCTGCTGCATCGGGTTGACGCCGGTCAGCCGCTCGCGCTCGGACTCGCCCTCCCAGGGGGCGATGTCGACCGTGTCGACCTGCGCGCCGATCAGCGTCAGCGCGGCGTGGATGGGCGTGGCGCCCGAGCCGGGCGCCCCATAGAGGGTGTAGCGGTCGGCGGCTGCTGCTGCGACCGCCGGGGCGGATGGAGAGGCCATCCGCGCAGGTTACTGCAGGCGTGCGCCTCTTGCCAACCCGCTCAGGCGGCCAGCAGCGCGTCGACCTTGTCCAGCGCCTCGAGCGTCTTGAAGCAGGCCTCGGCCACTTCCGTGCCCTTGATTGCGAAGTGGCGGTGGAAGTACTTGCGGTGCTCCACGTGCTCGTGGAAGTGGTGCGGCGTGAGCACGGCCGAGAAGATCGGCACGTCGGTCTCCAGCTGCAGCGACATCAGCGTGCTGACGACGGTGTTGGCGACGAACTCGTGGCGGTAGATGCCGCCGTCCACCACCAGCGCGCAGCCGATGATGGCCGCGTACTTGCCCGAGTTGGCCAGGCGCTTGGCGTGCAGCGGAATCTCGAAGGCGCCGGGCACATCGAAGATGTCGATGAGCTCGCGCGCCACGCCGAGCCGCGCCATCTCTTCGAGAAAGGCGTCGCGTGCCTGGTGGACGATGTCGGAATGCCATTGCGCCTCGACGAATGCGATGCGCTGGCCGCGCGGCGAACCCGACGCGGTGACGGCAGAAAGGGGAAGGTCGTTGATCTGACTCATGGTGTGCCTCTTGAAAGCAGGGTTCCTGAATCAGGGCGCACGAAACCACAGGCCCGCTCGCGCACCGGTTTGCCCAAAAAGAGCAAAGCAAGGCGCGCGGGCATGCCCGCATTTCGCGCTCTCTTTCATCCGGACTGTGACCGTCGGCTTCGGAATCGCACCGAAATCTGCTGACCCTCGGACCTGTGGCAGGCCTGAGGCGCTCGCGGGCTTGTGCAACTTTCGTTGCCATCACCGCCGGTGGGGAATTGCACCCCGCCCTGAGAACGCTTGCCGTCCGGCGAACCGGACGACGGCGCGATTCTAGAAGCACGCCGCCGGGCCGGTTGTCGCCCGCGCGCCAGACCTTCGAGCGCGCGGGGATTTGCTTCAGAAGCGGTACGTCGCGCTCGCGGTCAGGGTACGGCGCTGGCCATAGAAGCAGTCGCCGCGTGCCAGGCAGGTGGTGATCTGCACCTTGTCGGTCAGGTTGGCCACGTTGAGCGCCAGGCGCAGCGGACCGTTGTCCCACGCGAACATCGCGTCGAACAGCGTGACCGCGGGCGCGGGGTTGTTGTCCATGCCGTCGTACGACTTGCCCAGGTAGCGCACGCCGCCGCCGGCCGAGAAGCCGTGCAGGCCGCCGATCGAGAAGCGCTTGGTCACCCAGGCCGAGGCCGTGTGCTTGGGCACGCCCGAAATGCGCTTGCCCAGGTCGGAGCCGTTGCTCTTCGACACGCGTGCGTCGGTGTAGGCGTACGAGGCGATCCAGTCCCAGTCGCGTGCGATGCTGCCCTTGTACTCGAGCTCCAGGCCCTTCACGTGCACTTCGCCGAGCTGAACGCTGTTGAGCGGGTTGGTCGGGTCGGGGGTCTTGCGGTTGGTGTCGCGCAGGTCGTACACGGCCGCCATGAACGAGGTGCGCTGGCCCGCGGGCTCCCACTTCACGCCGGCTTCCCACTGCTTGCCGCGCTGCGGCTTGAAGGGGTTGTTCGACGTGTCGACGCCGCCCAGCGGCAGGAACGATTCGGCATAGCTCAGGTACGGCGCCCAGCCGCCGTCGGCCAGGTAGACCAGGCCGGCGCGCTTGGTGGTGGCCTTGTCGTCGGCCGCCGCGGCGGGGCGGCCTTCGGTGTCGGTGGTGGCCTTGTCGTGGCGCAGGCCCAGCAGGCCGATCCAGCGGCCGTACTTGACCTGGTCCTGCACGTACAGGCCCGCCTGCTTCTGCACCACCTCGGGTGCGCGCGTGTAGCTGGTGGGGGCCGTGTAGTTGCCGTACACCGGCGCGTACACGTCGAGCGCGCCCGCACGGCCGCGGCCCGAGAGCTTGGAGGTGGTGTTGCGCTGGAAGTCGGCGCCCAGCAGCAGCGTGTGCTCGACCTCGCCGGTCCTGAAGTGCGCTTCGGCCTGGTTGTCGAGCAGCAGCATCTTGCCGCCGTTGATGTCGCTGCTCAGGTCGCGCTCGATGGTGCGCTGGTCGGCATTGAACACCGGGCGCGCCGGACGGCCCGTGAGGCGGTTGGCCGTGAAGCTGGTGTACGAGGTGTTGTACCAGACCTTGCTCTCGGTCGAGCGCAGGTTCTGGCGCACCGTCCAGGTGTCGTTGAGGCGGTGGCTGAACAGGTAGCCCAGCGAGGTGCTGCGCGTGTCGAAGCGGTCGAAGCCCGGCTCGCCGGTGAAGGTCGAGGTCGGGATGCGGCCGTACAGCGAGGGCAGCAGCGTGCCCTGCCACGGGAAGAAGCCGATCAGCGAGCCGCTCTTGTCCTTCTGGTAGGACGCCTGCAGCGTGAGCGAGGTGTCGGCGTTCGGACGCCAGGTGAGCGAGGGCGCGATCGCGATGCGGTCGTCCGACACGTGGTCGACCTGCGTGCCGCTGTCGCGGTTCACGGCCACGAGGCGGTACATCCACTTGCTCTCGGGGTCGAGCGAGCCGGTGAAATCGGCGGCGATCTGCTTGCGCGCGTTGTTGCCCAGTTGCAGCTGCACCTCGCGCTGCGTCTCGGCCTGCGGACGCTTCGACACGAGGTTGAGCACGCCGCCGATGCCGCCCTGGCCGTACAGCACCGACGAGGGGCCGCGCAGCAGCTCCACGCGCTCCAGCATGTACGGGTCGGGCCGGCTGGCGTTGTAGGTGCCGTAAGTGCGCTGCAGGCCGTCGAGGTACTGCACGGCGTCGCCGCCGCGGGCCTTGAACGAATCCACGCGGCTGTCGAAGTAGCTCGACACCACGCCGGCCGTGTAGTTGGTGGTCTCGCGCAGGGTGAGTGCGCCCTGGGCTTCGATCTGGTCGCGCGTGACGACCGAGATGGCCTGCGGCGTCTCGATCAGCGGCGTGTCGGTCTTGGTGGCGGTGCTGCCGCGCCTGGCGACGAAGCCCGTCACGGGGCCGGTGGCGGTTTCACCCGCATCGCCCGAGACGGTGACGGTGGGCAGCGCCTGCCGCGTTTCGGCAGCGGCGGTTTCTTGCGCGTGGGCATGTGCGCTGGCGGCGAGCGCCACGGCGGTGCCCGCGAGCGTGGCATAGCCCCGCCGCGTGCGCGGCGTTCCGGGGCGGCGATTCTTGAGTGTCATGTGCAGCTTCTCCTGTGTCCTGCTTCGGACGTGTCTAGGGCGGGGGAGTGGCTGCGGCGCGGTCAGGCGCGCCATGGCTTCTCGGGTGCGATCGAAAAAAACGGAAACGAACGAGCGCGTGCCGTGGCGCATTCCGAAAGGAAAGCGCATCCGGCTGGTGTTGTGTGTCTACGGCGTCGTGGGGGCAGTGGCCGGGGGCGACGACGGGATGTGTCGTCGCTCGGGCTGCTGCGTCTTCGTTCCTTCGAAGACGGCTGGCGGGCTCGCGGCGGGCGCGGGCGGCTGGCTGAGGCGGGCGATTATAAAAGGCAGCGTCAGCGGCCCGCGAGGAACTGCGTCATGCGGTGCAGTTCTTCGTCGAGGCCCGCGCGGAAGGCCGCGCCGTGCGGCTTCTTCGCGTCGGCGTAGCCGAAGGCCGGCTGCAGCCGCCCTTCAGGCGCGCTCACGTTGGCCCAGCCGATCACGCGGTCGTGCCACAGCATCGGCAGCGCGTAGTAGCCGAACTGCCGTTTCGGCGCCGGCGTGTAGGCCTCGAACTTGTACGTCCAGCCCCACAGCAGCTCGAAGCGGCGGCGGTCCCACACCACCGGGTCGAAGGGCGCGAGCAGGCGCACCGCGTCGTCGGGCGCATGACGGCGCGAGGCGGGGTTCTCGTCGGCGGGCCAGTACCAGGTGGTGCCGTCGATGCGGCAACTGGCCAGTTCCTCGCGCGCCAGCCGCAGCGCCGCCTGCGTCTGCGCAGCCAGGTGCGGGGCGCCGTAGCCGAGCAGGCGCACGAGGTAGGTCAGGCTCGTGGCCGGCAACGGCGCGTACTTGCGCACCACCAGTTCGATGAGCGCCGCCGCACGCTGCGCGCGTCCGGTGGGGCTGTCGTCGGCGGGCGGATGGCTCACCGCTTCATAGACCCGCGTGCCGCTGTCGCGCCGCACCACGCGCAGCAGGCCCCGGTAGTGCATGCCGTCGAGCAGGTGCGTGGTGGCGTTGCTGGAGCCGCCCCAGTAGTTCTGGATGCGGCCGTGCGCGAAGTGCTGCTCGACCTGGCGCGGATGCACCGGCCCGTGCTCGCGCACATAGGCCAGCACGTCGGCGGCCTTGCGGCGCGTGTCGGCGTCCCAGGCTTTCCTGGCCTCGCGCGGATGCATCAGCGCCAGGTGCTCGCGCGGCAGGAAGCCGTAGTTGACGAGGCAGTCTTCCTCGATTGCAAGCCGCGCGTAACGGCTTTCGAGATCGCCTGCGCGGTAGTCCTTCACGCGGTGGCGCAGCGTGAGGTCTTGCGCCCGCGCCGGCGCACGGATCGGGTCGGCCTGCACGAAGCCGAGCTTGCGGATGGCGGCGGGGAGCGTCGTCGGCGTGAAGAGGGTGCGCGCGACGGCGTAGCGGCGCAGGTCGTCGAGGGTGGGGTCAGCCATGGGGCGAATTGCAGCACAAGCGGCTGCCTTTCGCTTCGGCCGGATCGATCAGACCGCGCTGCGGTGTCGTTCGATGCAGACGTCGAGCGTCTCGGCGCCGGGGCGCTGCCACCAGTCGAGGTTCGAGAAGATCTCGACCTCGCTGAAACCCGCAAAGCCTGAATCCTCGACCCACCCGCGGATCTTCTTCAGCTCGACAACCCCGTCACCCATCATCCCGCGATCGGAGAGCAGGTCGCGCGTCGGCGTGAGCCAGTCGCAGACGTGGTACGCCAGCAGCCGCTCGCGGCCGGCGCGGGCGATCTGCTGCTGCAGCTTCGGGTCCCACCACACGTGATAGATGTCGAGCGCCACGCCGAGCATGCCGGTCTTGCCCGCATCGAGTTCGTCGCACAGGTCGAGCGCGTGTTCTAGCGTGTTGATGCACGCGCGGTCGGCCGCCTGCATCGGGTGCAGGGGCTCGATGGCCAGCGGCATGCCGACCTCGCGGGCGTATTCGAGTGAGGCGGCGATGCCGTCGCGCACCTCGCTGCGCGCGCGGCCGATGTCCTTGTACGCCGCCTTGCCGTCGAGCGCGCCGGGCAGGGCGCCGACGACCAGCACGAGGCAGGGTGCGTCGAGCGTCTTTGCCTCGTCGATGGCGCGGCGGTTGTCGTCGAGCGCGGCCTTCAGACCGGCCGCATCGGGCGCCGGGAAGAAGCCGCCCCGGCAGTAGCCCGAGAGGCCGATGCCGTGCGCCTTCAACTGCTTGGCCACCTTGTCGAGGCCGACGGCCGCGACCTGGTCGCGCCATGGGCTGATGGCGCGGATGCCGCGTTCGGCGCACTGGTCGATGAGGCGGTCCAGCGGCACCTCGGCGCCCGACTGCTTGCGGATGGTCGCCGTGTTGATCGACAGCCAGTCGTGGTTCTGCGAGAAATCGCGCATGGGTTCGCTCAGCCTTCCACGCCGTACAAGGCCAGCAACGTCTTCATGCGCCGCACCGCAAGCTCGGGCTGCTCCAGCAGGTTGGCCGCATCCGCGAGACGGAAGAGTTCAGCGAAGTGCTGCAGCGAACGCGTGCTCTGCTGGCCGCCCACCATCGTGAAGTGCTTCTGGTGGCCGTTGAGCCAGGCCATGAACACCACGCCCGTCTTGTAGAAGCGCGTGGGCGCCGCGAAGATGTGGCGCGACAGCGGCACCGTGGGGCCGAGGATCGCGTGGAACTTCTCGCTGTTGCCTTGCGCCAGTGCGCCCAGCGCGGCACTCGCGGCGGGCGCGATGGCGTCGAAGATGCCCAGCAGCGCATCGCTCTTGCCGTGCGTCGGCTCGCTGCCGAAGCCGTCGCCGGCGATCAGTTCGGCGTAGTTGAAGTCGTCGCCCGTGTACATGCGCACACCCTTCGGCAGGCGGCGGCGCATGGCGATCTCCTTGTCCTTGTCGAGCAGCGAGATCTTGATGCCATCGACCTTTTCGGGGTGCGCCGCGATGATGCCGACGGCGGTGTCCATCGCTGCGTCGACATCCTTCGTGCCCCAGTAACCTGCGAGCGCCGGGTCGAACATGTCGCCCAGCCAGTGCAGCACCACGGGCTGCTTCGCCTGGCTCAGGATGCGGTCGTACACGCGCTCGTAGTCGGCGGGGCTTTTTGCCACGCGGGCCAACGCACGGCTCGCCATCACGATCAGCTTGCCGTCGAGCGCCTCGATGGCGGCCATCTGCTCCTCGTAGCCGCGGATCACGTCGTCGACGCTCTTCACGTCGTCGATGTTCAGGTGATCGGTGCCGCAGCCCGAGGCGACGAGCGCGCCGGGCACGTCCTTCGCGGCATCGAGCGAGCGGCGGATCAGTTCGAGCGAGGTCGGCCAATCCAGGCCCATGCCGCGCTGCGCGGTGTCCATGGCTTCGGCCACGCCCAGGCCCAGCGAGAACAGGTGGCGGCGGTAGGCGATGGTGGTGTCCCAGTCGACCGCGCATTGCAGCCACGGGTCGATGGCGGCGAGCGGGTCGGCCACAACGTGCGCGGCCGAGTAGGCGATGCGGTTGAACTTGACGCCCGCATCGGGCTTCACCGGCGCGGTGCCGCGCAGGGCGTAGGGCGCGAGCGCGCCGCTCGCGGTGGGGAGGGTCAGCGACAGTGCCATGGCTTTGTCTTCTTCTTCCTCAGACCTTCAGCGTGGGCACGTCGATCCAGCGGCGCTCCTGCCACGACGCGAGCGCGGCCTCGACCAGCTGCACGCCCTTGGCGCCTTCGGGCAGCGTCCACTTGTAGGGTGCGTCTTCCACCACGTGGCGAATGAAGTGTTCCCACTGGATCTTGAAGCCGTTGTCGTAGACCTGCGAGTCCGGAATCTCCTGCCACTGGTCGAAGAAGTTCATCGTCTGCTTCTCGTCGGGGTTCCACACCGGGCGCGGCGTGGCGACGCGCGACTGGGCGCGGCAGCTCGACAGGCCGGCCACTGCCGAGCCGTCGGTGCCGTCGACGTGGAAGGTCACGAGGTCGTCGCGGCGCACGCGCGTGGCCCAGCTCATGTTGAGCTGCGCGATCACCGGCTCGCCGTTGTGGCCCGTGAGTTCGCAGGTGGCGTAGGCCGCGTCGTCGGCGGTGGCCTCGTAGGGCTTGCCGGCTTCGTCCCAGCGCGTGGGAATGTGCGTGGCGCCGATGCACGACACCGACTTCACCTCGCCGAACAGGTTGTCCAGCACGTAGCGCCAGTGGCACATCATGTCCAGGATCATGCCGCCGCCGTCTTCCTTGCGGTAGTTCCAGCTCGGGCGCTGGATGGGCTGCAGGTCGCCCTCGAACACCCAGTAGCCGAACTCCAGGCGCACGCTGAGCATGCGGCCGAAGAAGCCCGCGCGGCGCAGCATGTCGAGCTTGCGCAGGCCGGGCAGGAAGAGCTTGTCCTGCACCGCGCCGTGCTTCAGGCCCGTGGCCTTGCCGGCTTCGTCGGCCAGGCGGGCGATCTCGACGGCCTCGTTGAGGTTGGTGGCGATCGGCTTCTCGCAGTACACGTGCTTGCCGGCGCGGATGGCCTTGGCCAGCAGCGTGGGGCGCATCTGCGTGGTGCCGGCGTCGAAGAAGACGGTGTCGTCCTTGTTCGCGAGCGCCTGGTCGAGGTCGGTGCCCCAGCGCGCGATGTTGTGGGCCTTGGCGAGTGCTTCCATTTTCTCGGCGTTGCGGCCGATGAGGATCGGGTCGGGCATGACCTTGTCGCCGTTCGACAGCGTCACGCCGCCCTGGGCGCGGATGGCGCAGATGGAGCGGATCAGGTGCTGGTTCATGCCCATGCGTCCGGTGACGCCGTGCATGATGATTCCGAGACGTTGGGTGGCCATCGTGGGTTCCTTGGGGAGATACGGGAAAAAGAGGAAGGGGCTTCGATCGGCGTAGCGCGTGGCAACGCCGGGGCAGGCCGGGCTGCCCCGCGTGCACGACGCGGTGCGGGACCTCGGCCTGTTTGCTGTTACTGCTGGACCGCGAGGCCGGCGGCCTTCACGAGCTGCGCGTTGCTGGTGATCTCGTCCTTGATGTAGGCGTCGAACTGCTCGGGCTTGAGCGTCCAGGCGTCGGCGCCCAGCTTGAGGAAACGCTCCTTCACCTCGGGCGTGGCCAGGGCCTTGACCACCTCGTCGTGCAGGCGGTTGACGACGTCGCGCGGCGTCTTGGCGGGCGCCATCATGCCGATCCAGAAGTTGAACTCGGAGCCGGGCACGCCGGCTTCGGTGGTGGTGGGCACGTCGGGCAGGGCGGCGGCGCGCTTGGGCGAGCCCACGGCCAGTGCGAGCAGCTGGCCTTCCTTGATCTGGCCGATGACGGGCGCGATGGGCGAGAAGTAGTAGTCGACGCGGCCCGAGAGCACCTCGGTGACGGCCTCGCCCGATCCCTTGAATGGGATGTTGGTCGCATCGATCTTCGCGGCCATCTTGAATTTTTCGGCGTTCAGGTGCGTGGCGCTGCCCTGGCCGGCCGAGGCGAAGTTCATGCTGCCGGGCTTGGCGCGCGCGGCGGCCAGCAGCTGCGGCAGGGTCTTGATGTTCTTGCTGGGCGAGATGACCAGCGCGTTGGGCAGCGACGAGATCGGCGTGACGCCCGCGAAGTCGTGCACCGTGTCGAAGGGCAACTTGGCGAAGGTCGACGGGCTCACCGTGTGCGACGACGAATGGATCATCACCGTGTAGCCGTCGGGCGCGGCTGTGGCCACCGCCTGCTGGCCGATGGTGCCGCTGGCGCCGCCGCGGTTCTCGATGATCAGCGCCTGGCCCATGCTGGTGCCCATCTTGTCGGCGATGGCGCGGGCAATGATGTCCGTCGTGCTGCCGGCGGCGAACGGAACGATCACGCGGATCGGCTTGGTGGGGTAGCCGTTCTGCGCGGCCGCCAGACCCGGCAGCAGGGCGGCCAGGCAGGTCAGCGAGGCCAGGAGGGTGGTGCGTGCAAGTTGCTTCAAGGTTGTCTCCGCGCGGTCGGGCCGCAGTTCTTGAGTCGTCAATTCACCATTGGGTGAATTAGTGAATTGTAGGAACGGCTGCGCCGCAGCGTCAACCGACGCTGCTTGGTGAAAACCCGGAGGCGTGGAAAAGGGTGCCTGGAGCGCCGAAGGCTCAGTGCAGGACGTAGCCCAGGACCAGGTCGGTCATGTGCGAGAGGCGTTGCGCCATCGCCTTGGGGGCACGCAGGTCACGCCCGAAGATGGCCGACAGCGTGTGGTTGTTCGAGAGGTAGAAATAGCACAGCGAGGCGATCGAGATGTACAGCTGCACGGGGTCGACGCCGGCGCGAAAGAGGTTGTCTTTCTTGCCGCGCTCCAGCACGGTGTCGAGCAGCTGCACCAGCGGCGAGTTCATCTCCTGGATGCGGTCGGAGCGCTTCAGGTGCGCCGCACCGTGCAGGTTCTCGCTGTTGAGCAGCGTGATGAACTCGGGGTGCTCCAGGTAGTAGTGCCAGGTGAACGACACCAGCTGGCGGATCGCCTCGACGGGCTCGATCTCGTCCAGGTGCAGGCGCTGCTCGGCGGCGCGGATGTCGGCGTACACGCGCTCCAGCACGGCCAGGAACAGGTCGTCCTTGCTGCCGAAGTAGTAGTAGATGAGGCGCTTGTTCAGGCCCGCGCGCTCGGCGATGCTGTCCATGCGCGCACCGGCCAGGCCGCGCGCGGCGAACTCGTCGCGCGCCGACGCGAGGATGGCCAGCTGCGAGCGGTCGGCGTCGCGCGAGCGCGGCTCGAGCGTTTCGGGCAAAGAGTCCTTGGGGGCCTTCATGACGCGAATTTAACCAATTGGGGAATTAAGACAAGGCGTGGAAGGCAGGCACACATAATCGCCGGAGACATTTGCAACTGAGGTTCGAACTTTCCATGAGTACATCACAACCCGCGGGCCACCTGATCGTCGAGTGCCTGGTCGAACAAGGCATGCAACTCGCCTTCGGCGTGCCGGGCGAGAGCTTCCTGGCGGTGCTCGACGGCTTCCATGCCTACCGCGACCGCGCACGCTTCGTGGTGAACCGGCAGGAGGGCGGCGCGGCCTTCATGGCCGAGGCGCACGGCAAGCTCACGGGGCGCCCGGGCGTGTGCTTCGTGACCCGCGGGCCGGGCGCGACCAACGCCTCGATCGGCGTGCACAACGCGTTCCAGGACTCGACGCCGATGGTGCTGTTCGTGGGCGATGTCGGCAGCGACTTCCGCGACCGCGAGGCCTTCCAGGAAGTGGACTACGCCAGCTTTTTCGGGCCGAGCACCAAGGGCTTTGCCAAGCGCGTGGAGCGCATCGACGACGCTGACCGCATCCCCGAGTACATCGCGCGCGCCTTCGCCACCGCGATGAACGGCCGGCCGGGCCCGGTCGTGCTGGTGCTGCCCGAGGACATGCTGCGCACCGAGACGGCGGCGCGGCCGCTGGCGCGCGTGGAGGCGGTCCAGCCGTGGAGCGACCCGGGCGCGCTGCGCACGTTGCGCGAGCTGCTGCTGAAGGCGCAGCGCCCGCTGCTGATCGCCGGCGGCGGGGGCTGGACGCCGCAGGCCGCGCAGGCGCTGCAGCGCTTCGCCGAGAACTGGCGCCTGCCGGTGGCAAACGCCTTCCGCTTCCAGGACACCTTCGACAACCACCACCCGCAGTACGCGGGCGACGTCGGCATCGCCATCAACCCGAAGCTCGCGCAGCACGTGAAGGACGCCGACCTGGTCCTGGCCATCGGCCCGCGCCTGGGCGAGATGACGACCGGCGGCTACACGCTGCTCGAAGCGCCGAAGGCCAAGCAGACGCTGGTGCACATCCACGCGAGCGCCGAAGAACTGAACCGCGTCTACCAGGCCGACCTGGCGATCAACGCCGGCATGAGCGCCGCGGCGCGCAGCCTCGAGGTGCTGAGCGCGCCGCCCTCGCTGCCGTGGGAAGCCTGGACGCAGCAGCTGCATTCCGACTACGAAGCCTGGCTGCAGCCGCAGGCGCTCGCCGGCATGCCGGCCGAGACGCCGCGCGGGGCGGTCGACATGGCCGCCGTGGTGGCGCTGCTGCAGAAGCACCTGCCGGCGGATGCGGCCATCACCAACGGCGCCGGCAACTTCGCGAGCTGGGTGCATCGCTACTTCCGCTACCACGGCCTCGCCAAGGGCGCCAAGACGCAGCTGGCGCCCACCAGCGGGGCGATGGGCTACGGCGTGCCGGCGGGCATTGCCGCGAGCATCGCCACCGGGCGCGTGGCCTTCACCATCGCGGGCGACGGCGACTTCCTGATGAACGGGCAGGAGCTGGCAACGGCCTCGCAGCACGGCGGCAAGAGCATCGTCGTGCTGCTCAACAACGGCATGTTCGGCACGATCCGCATGCACCAGGAGCGCGAGTACCCCGAGCGCACCAGCGGCACCGCGCTGCGCAACCCCGACTTCTGCGGCCTGGCGCGCGCCTACGGCTACGCGGCCGAGCGCGTCACCGAGACGTCGCAGTTCGAGGCCGCGCTGCTGCGCGCGCTGGCGGCCGACACGGGCACGCTGATCGAGATCCCGCTCGACCCCGAAGTGATCACCACGCGCGGCACGCTGGCGTCGATCACGCGCGCGGCGAAGCAGCGGGCGCAGGGCTGAGCGTCACGCGATGGCGGGCCACCTCGTCGCGCAGCGCGGGCGAGCGCAGTTCGAAGACGTCGAACAGGCCGAGCGCGTCGAGCGTGGGAATCAGCGATGCGAGGTCGTCGCGGGCGACGCGGCGTTCGTCGGCCGTGGCGTTCGGGTCTTCGAGCACGCGCGCATTGGCGAGGAAGGCGCCGACCGAGCCCTTGCGCACGGTGTGGCCGTCGATGACGGTGAAGTCCTGTCCGTCGGGAATGATGTCTTGCGCTTTCATGGGGATTCCTTGGTGGAGATGCCTTCGATGCTAGGCAGCGGGGCCGTGCCCGGCTTGCGGCGCGGGGCCAATCGATACCGCGTGCGGGCCAGCCATGGCGGCTGAATCGCCTGCCACGCTCTGGCGCTACGCGCACGAGGCGCCGCGCGTCACGGGCTACCACGCGCACGCGACCGGCCAGCTGTTCGCACTGCGCGAAGGCCTGCAGGTCATCGAGACGCCCGCGGGGCGCTGGGTGCAGCCGCCGGGATGGATCGGCTGGATCGCGCCGCGCTGCGCCCATGCCGCGCAGAGCTTCGGGGCCACGGCGGGATGGCATCTGCACATCGATGCGTCGGTGGCGCAGGCCTTGCCGGAGGGGCCGCATGTCTTTGCCGCCACGCCACTGGTGCGAGAGCTGGTGGCGCGGCTGATGTCGCTGGACCCATCCGACGCGCTGCAGGAGCCCCGCCGCGCGCGATTGGTGGGTGTGCTGGTCGACGAGTTGGCGGTCGGCGGGCGCGAGTCGCTGCACCTGCCCATGCCGCAGGACCCACGGCTGGTGGCGATGGCGCGTGCGCTGGCAGACGAACCGGCGCTGCCCGATGGCATCGACGAGTGGGCCGATCGCATCGGCATGGCCCGTCGCACGCTCACGCGCCGCTTTGCCGCAGAGACCGGGCTGAGCTTCACGCAATGGCGCCAGCAGGCGCGTCTGCTGAAAGCGGTGGAACTGCTGAGCCTGCGCGAGCCGGTGACGGCAGTCGCGCTGACGGTGGGCTACAGCTCGGTGAGTGCCTTCATCGAGGCTTTCCGCAAGCACTTCGGCTGCACGCCCGCGCGCTTCTTCGAGGCGGGCGAGGGCTTGCTGCAGGCGAAAAAAAAGCCCGCATGACGCGGGCTTTTTGACTCAGGAGCACGAGGCCCCCGAACGCTTACTTGACGTGCTTGCCAATCAGCGCAGCCAGTTCGAACATCGAAACCTGGGCCTTGCCGAAGATTTCCTTCAGCTTGGCGTCGGCGTTGATGTTGCGCTTGTTGGCCTTGTCTTGCAGGTTGTTCTTCTTGATGTAGTCCCACAGCTTGCTCACCACAGCGGTGCGCGGCAGAGGCGTCGAACCGACCACAGCGGCCAGGGCCGGGCTGGGGGTCAGGGCCTTCATGAACGCAGCGTTGGGGGTGCGCTTCTTGGCGGGAGCGGCCTTCTTTGCAGGAGCCTTCTTCGCCGGTGCAGCCTTCTTTGCAGGAGCAGCCTTCTTGGCGGGCGCCGCTGCCTTCTTGGCCGGTGCGGCCTTCTTTGCAGGAGCCGCAGCCTTCTTTGCGGGAGCGGCCTTCTTTGCCGGAGCTTTCTTGGCCGGAGCCTTCTTTGCAGTTGCCATGGTTGATTTCCTTTTTTGGTTGAACGTTCACCAATGAAAAACTTGCGTCTCCAGTGGCAATGCGGATGCTAAATGAGAAAAAACGCGTTTCCAAGGGAAAAAGCGCTTTTTTCATTGGGAGCTGTTGTTTTTTCAGAGGGGAGAAGGGACGTTGTTCACGTTCGTCGCCCCGGCCACGTCGCCAGCACCACGCCCACGAGGGCGATCGCGAACGCAAGCAGCTGCGGTGAGGTGAGGTTTTCCCCGAGCACGAGCACGCCCACGAGGGCCGCGCTGACGGGCAGCAAGACAGTGAAGACACCCGCTTGTGCCGCTGGTACGTGGCGAAGTCCGGTCATCCACAGCCACACGGTCCAGATGCTGGCGGCCAGCGCGTAGACCACCAGCAGTGCCCAGGTGCCGAAGCGCACGGCGGTGAAGTCGAACTGCAGCGCGAACCAGATGCCGAAGGGCATCGACAGCACGAAGCCCCACAGGTTGATGAGCGATGCGATGCGCTTGGGCCCCAGCTTGCCGGTGAGCGACTTGCCGATCACCGCGTAGGCGGCCTCGCAGAGCACCGCGCAGAACACGAGCAGGTTGCCCAGCCAGGGCATGGACGGCGCACCGGCCGCGCTGCCGGTGGCGGTCGGTGCATGCGTCGGCGTGAACGCGAGCAGGCCGATGCCCAGTGCCGCGCAGGCAATGGCCAGGCCGATGCGCACCGTGATGCGCTCGCGCAGGAAGAGCCAGCTCGCCACCGCGACCACGGCGGGGATTGACGCCATGATTACGCCCGCCGACACGGCGCTGGTGAGGCTCACGCCGAACAGCATGCAGATCGAGAACAGGAAGTTGCCGAGGAAGGACTCGAGGAACACGAGCCCGCGCGTGCGTGCGCTCATGGGCGGCTCGTCGGGCGTGGGTTGGAGCCAATGCGGCATGGCGAGCGCCGCGATGCCGAAGCGCAGCCAGGCCAGCAGCAGCACCGGGAAGGCTGCCACCAGCGGCTTGGAGAGGGCGACGTAGATGCCGACGAGCGACATGCTCAAGGCCAGGCAGCCGTAGGCCACGAGGCGGCCGGAGGTGGATGCGGCGGGGTTCAATAGACTGGGCGCTGGTTGTTGATCGGATGGATTCGATGATGCCCCACGTTCTTGTCTACGGCACGCTGCGGCGCGGCGGGCGCAACGACATCGCGCGCTACCGGCCGGCGCCGGTGTTCGTCGGCGAGGCCTTCATCGTCGGCACGCTGTACGACCTGGGTGCGTACCCGGGCGTGGTGCTCGGCGGGGCAGGGCGCGTGAAGGGCGAGGTCTACCGCATCACGCTGGAGGTCGAGCGCGAACTCGACCGGCTCGAAGAAGTGGCCGAAGACGATTCGGGGGAGTACATCCGGCGCAGCGTGCGCGTGGCGGTGGGAGTGCAATCGATCGACTGCCTGGTCTACGAGATCCATCCGACGCGCATCGCGGGCCGCCATGTGATCGACAGCGGCGACTGGATCGCGCATGCGGCGGGCACCGCGGGATAGGCGCAGGTTTTCACAACCGAAAGAGCGATTCCGCATCGCGAAAATTCAAACTGCTGCGCCGCAATATTTTTTCTCGATATGAGAAAAATAATTTCTCATTGAGAAATATCTCCGTAAGTTGTTGATTTTGTTGGTTCAAAAATATGTCTTCTATAAGACATAAGAGTCCGCAATCGGATTACAGTAACCCCACGGCCGCAACGCCAACCTTCAATCAACCTCACGGAGTGACCATGCCCCAGACCCTGAACGAACAACTGAGCCGCGAACAGCAAATTGCCGCCCTCGAAAAGGACTGGGCCACCAACCCTCGCTGGAAGGGCGTGAAGCGCGGCTACAGCGCAGCCGACGTGGTTCGCCTGCGCGGTTCGCTCCCCATTGAGCACACGCTGGCCAAGCGCGGCGCTGAAAAGCTCTGGGCCAAGATCAACGGCGGTGCCAAGAAGGGCTACGTGAACGCCTTCGGCGCGATCTCTGCTGGCCAGGCCATGCAGCAAGCCAAGGCCGGCCTCGAAGCCGTGTACCTGTCGGGCTGGCAAGTCGCCGCCGACGGCAACACCTCGGAAACGATGTACCCCGACCAGTCGCTGTACGCCTACGACTCGGTGCCGACGATGGTCCGTCGCATCAACAACACCTTCAAGCGCGCCGACGAAATCCAGTGGGGCCGTGGCATCAACCCGGGCGACAAGGAATTCATCGACTACTTCCTGCCGATCGTCGCGGACGCTGAAGCCGGCTTCGGCGGCGTGCTGAACGCCTTCGAACTGATGAAGAACATGATCGCGTCGGGCGCTGCCGGCGTGCACTTCGAAGACCAGCTGGCCGCCGTCAAGAAGTGCGGCCACATGGGCGGCAAGGTGCTCGTGCCGACGCAGGAAGCCTGCGAGAAGCTGATCTCGGCGCGTTTCGCCGCCGACGTCATGGGCGTGTCGACCATCGTCCTGGCCCGCACCGATGCGGAAGCCGCAAACCTGATCACGTCCGACCACGACGCCAACGACAAGCCTTTCCTGACCGGCGAGCGCACGCAAGAAGGCTTCTACCGCGTCAAGAACGGCCTGGAGCAAGCCATCAGCCGCGGCGTCGCCTACGCCCCGTACGCCGACCTGGTGTGGTGCGAAACCGGCGTGCCGGACATCGGCTTCGCCCGTGAATTCGCGCAAGCCGTGCACGCCGCCTGCCCCGGCAAGCTGCTGTCGTACAACTGCTCGCCGTCGTTCAACTGGAAGAAGAACCTGGACGACAAGCAGATCGCCTCGTTCCAGGAAGACCTGTCGGCACTGGGCTACAAGTACCAGTTCATCACGCTGGCCGGCATCCACATCAACTGGTTCAACACCTTCCAGTTCGCCCACGCGTATGCCAACGGCGAAGGCATGAAGCACTACGTGAACATGGTGCAAGAACCCGAGTTCGCCGCACGAGACAAGGGCTACACCTTCGTGTCGCACCAGCAGGAAGTCGGCGCCGGCTACTTCGACGACGTGACCACCGTGATCCAGGGCGGCTCGTCCAGCGTGAAGGCGCTGACCGGTTCGACCGAAGAAGAGCAGTTCCACTGAGCTGCCTTCGCTGATCGCTGAGTGACGGCGCGCTGCGCTGTCGCCCCCAAGCCCGGCCTCGTGCCGGGCTTTTTCGTGGGCGCTCGATGGGCGGGGCTCAGGCTTCGAGCCGCACTTCGCGCACGCCGCGCCCCAGCCGCTGGCGCAGCAGCGTGCGCAAGGTGACGCCGTCCGCGTAGCCGACCATGCCCGCGATTTGCTCTAGGCTCTTGTTGCTGGTCTTGAGCAGGTGCACGGCGCGTTCGACGCGCAGGTCTTGCACATACGACAACGGGCTCTTGCCCAGCACCTGCTGCATGCGCCGGGCCAGCGTGCGCTTGCTGGTGCCCGCGGCCTGCGCCGCCTCGTCGAGCGAGAAGCCCTCGGCCAGCCGGCCGCGCGCCCAGCGCTCGAAGCGCTCCACCAGCGGGTCGGCGTGCGAGAGGTGGTCGGAGATCACGTAGGCCGACTGCGAGGGGCGCGAGTCCACGATGAGGTAGCGCGCCACCAGCGCGGCAAGTTCAGGGCTGGCCTGGCGCACCAGCCACAGCGCCATGTCGACGTGGCTCAGCGCCGCGCCCGCCGTGACGAGCGGCCCCGAGCTGACCAGCATGCGCGAATCGTCGAGCAGCACCGCCGGGTAGCGCTGCCGGAAGAGGGTGGCCAGCCACCAGGTGGTGGTGGCCTTGTGGCCCGCGAGCACGCCGGCTTCCGCCAGCACGAAAGTGCCGATGCACGCGGCGGCGATGCAGCCGCCGTCTTCGGCGCGCGCGCGCAGCGCCGCGCAGGCATCTCGGACGTCGGCGCGTTGCAGGGCGGGCTCCAGCGTCTCGGGCATCTTGCAGCCGAGCGCCGGGACGACCAGCCAGTCGGTGGCGGCGCCGGTGTCGGCCAGCGTGTGCGTCACGGGCACGGTGAAGCCCTGGGCGGTGCGCACGCGCTTGCGGGTGCCCACGATGGAGACGTCGAAAGGTGCCACGTCGAGCTGCAGCATGGCGGCGAGTTCGTTTGCGGTGGTGAAGACGTCGAGCACCGTGGCCAGGCCGGAATCGAACACGCCGTCGAGGGCGAGGACATCGAGTTTCATGGCAATAACGATACCAAAGATGTCAAAAAAGCCAATGGTCCAGAGGGCGGGGCTTGCCTAGAGTTCGTGCCAGCGCCGCGCAATCCCGTGCGCCGTTGTTGTCCACCCAGGAGATGTCCCATGATCAAGTTCGCGCTGTTCGCCCGCCTCGAAGCCAAGCCCGGCAAGGAAGCCGCCGTCCAGCAATTCCTCGAGGCTGGCCTGGCCATGGCGCGCGAGGAAAAGACCACGCCGATCTGGTTTGCGCTGCGGCTGTCGCCCAGCACCTTCGGTGTGTTCGACGCGTTCGAGGACGAAGCCGGCCGCCAGGCACACCTGAGCGGCCCGATCGCCCAGGCCCTGATGGCGCAGGCGCCCGAGCTGTTCGCCGGACCGCCCTCGATCGAGCCGATCGAAGTGCTCGGCCTCAAGAACGTGGCGGCCGCGGCGTCGTGAGCGTGCAGGCGCAGCCCATGACGACGCCCGTCGGCGACCCGGTGTTCGTCAGCGACGGCGAACGCTTCGTGCCCACCGAGGCGGCCATCGGCCCGTGGTCCGCCGAGGCGCTGCAGGGCAGCGCGACCGCCGCCTTGCTCGTGCGCGCGCTCCAGGCGCACGAGGCGAGCCGCGGCCGCGAGGTGGCGCGGTTGGGCTTCGATTTCTGGCGCCCTGCGAGCCGGGCGCCAATCACGCTCGAGTTCACCCTGCTGCGCGACGGCACCAAGGCGCGCACGGTGGCGTTCGACATGGTCCAGGACGGCAAGTCCGTGCTGCGGTGCACCGCCTTGCTGCTGCGCAGCGGGCAGACGCCCGCGCTGCCGGCCGCCGACGCCTTCGCCGCCGCGACATTCGCACCGCCGGAAGAGGGCGTGCCCATTCCCGCGGCGGCGTCCCGCATGAGCCCGTTCTTTGCCGGCGTGGACGTGCGCATGGCGCGCGGGCAGATCCTCGAGCCCGGCCCGGCTGCCGCGTGGCTGCGCCTGGGCCGGCCGCTGGTCGACGCCGAGGCCGCATCGCCGCTGGCCCAGGTGGCCTCGGCGGCCGATCTCGTGGCGGGCATCTCGCAATGGGCCCATCCGGCGCGGCTGGGCTTCGTCAATGCCGACCTGACGATCAACCTGCGGCGGGCGCCGCGCGGCGACTGGGTGCTGGTCGATGCCCTCACGCTTGCGGGCCCGATGGGCACGGGCTATGCCGTCGGGCAGCTGCACGACCGCGACGGGCCGGTCGGACAGTGCGTTTCCAGCCTCCTGTTCGAGGCGCGCGGCTGAAGCGGGCAGCGGCTAGAATCGCCCACTCTGCACTCAACAAGAGCGAGAAAGGCACCTTGGTTATGACACCGCGAACTACCCCGCAAGGATTCAGCGGCTTTTTCTTCTTCGAAGGAAAGGGCCGGTAGCCCCGCGCTCGCTGGTTTTTCCAGCGCACCAACCAAGCAAAGCGCGGCATCCACCGCGCTTTTTTGTTTTTCTCCCGAGGTTTTCACATGATCCAGATCACGCTCCCCGACAACTCGCGCCGCGAGTTCCCCGGCCCGGTTTCGGTGGCCGAAGTGGCCCAGTCCATCGGTCCCGGCCTCGCCAAGATGACGGTGGCTGGCAAGATCGACGGCAAGCTCGTCGATGCCAGCGACGTCATCGACCGCGATGCCAGGCTGCAGATCATCACGCCCAAGGACGACGAGGGCCTGGAGATCATCCGCCACTCGACGGCCCACCTGGTCGGCCATGCGGTGAAACAGCTGTACCCGACGGCCAAGATGGTCATCGGGCCGGTGATCGACGAAGGCTTCTACTACGACATCTCGTTCGAGCGCCCGTTCACGCCCGAAGACATGGCCGCCATCGAGGCGCGCATGCGCGAGCTGATCGCGCAGGACTACGACGTGATCAAGAAGATGACGCCGCGCGCGGAAGTCATCGAGGTCTTCAAGTCGCGCGGCGAGGACTACAAGCTGCGCCTGGTCGAAGACATGCCCGACGAGCAGGCCATGGGCCTGTACTACCACCAGGAATACGTCGACATGTGCCGCGGCCCGCACGTGCCGAACACGCGTTTCCTGAAGGTCTTCAAGCTCACGAAGCTGGCCGGCGCCTACTGGCGCGGCGATGCCAAGAACGAGCAGCTGCAGCGCATCTACGGCACGGCCTGGGCCGACAAGAAGCAGCTCGACCAGTACATCCAGCGCATCGAGGAAGCCGAGAAGCGCGACCACCGCAAGCTGGGCAAGGAACTCGACCTGTTCCACATCGACGAAGTGGCGCCGGGCGTGGTGTTCTGGCACCCCAAGGGCTGGGCGGTCTGGCAGCAGGTCGAGCAGTACATGCGCGGCATCTACCGCGACACGGGCTACTGGGAAGTGAAGGGTCCGCAGATCCTGGACAAGAGCCTGTGGGAGAAGACGGGTCACTGGCAGAACTACCGCGACAACATGTTCACGACGGAGTCGGAGAAGCGCGAGTACGCGCTGAAGCCGATGAACTGCCCGGGCCACGTGCTGATCTTCAAGAGCGACCTGCGCAGCTACCGCGACCTGCCGCTGCGCTACGGCGAGTTCGGCCAGTGCCACCGCAACGAACCCAGCGGCGCGCTGCACGGCATCATGCGCGTGCGCGGCTTCACGCAGGACGACGGCCACATCTTCTGCACGGAAGACCAGATCCTCGACGAATGCATCGCCTACACGGCGCAGCTGCAGAAGGTCTATGCCGACTTCGGCTTCACGGACATCCTCTACAAGGTCGCGACGCGGCCCGAGAACCGCGTCGGCTCCGACGAGCTCTGGGACAAGGCCGAGCACGCGGTGATGGAATCGCTGCGCCGCTCGGGCGTGGACTTCGTCATCTCGCCCGGCGACGGCGCCTTCTACGGCCCGAAGATCGAGTACACGCTGCGCGACGCCATCGGCCGTCACTGGCAGTGCGGCACGATGCAGGTCGACTTCAACACGGCCGAGCGCCTGGGCGGGGAGTACGTCACGGAATCGAGCGGCCGCGCCCACCCGGTGATGCTGCACCGCGCCATCGTCGGCAGCCTCGAGCGCTTCATCGGCATGCTGATCGAACACCACTCCGGCGCCATGCCCGCATGGCTCGCTCCGGTGCAGGTGGCGGTGCTCAATATCAGCGAAGGACAGGCCGACTACGCGGCGCAAGTTGCGAAAACGCTGCAAAATCAAGGGCTTAGAGTTCAGCTGGATCTGCACAACGAAAAGATTACGTATAAAATACGGAAGCATTCGTTGCAAAAGCTCCCTTACATCCTCGTCGTGGGTGACAAGGAAAAGGAAGCAGGTGCCGTCGCAGTGCGCGCCCGGGGCAATCAAGACCTCGGTGCAATGTCCCTCGAATCGTTCACGCAACGGCTCGTCCAGGACGTTGCTGACAAGCGTTGATTTGTCTCTGAAACACCCCATATGTTTCTCTGCCATCTCGTGCCGCCTGTCCGCGAAGACTGAGCGGCGATCGCTACAGATTTTGTAGCAAACTTTGAAGGATTCTGACCATCGCTACTGCATTTCGCGACCGCCGCCACCGCGAGGAACGCCAACACCGCCTGAACCGGGAAATCATGGCCCCGGAAGTCCGCCTGGTCGGCCCGGAAAACGAGCCATTGGGTGTCATGAGCCTTTCCGAAGCCTTGCGCCTTGCGGGTGAGGCTGACGTGGATCTGGTGGAGGTCGTTGCTGCGGCCAATCCGCCCGTGTGCCGCCTGATCGAGTACGGAAAGTTCAAGTACCACGAGCAGAAAAAGGCAGCCGAGGCGAAGTCGAAGCAGAAGGTCATCGAGGTCAAGGAAATCAAGTTCCGGCCCGGTACCGACGATGGCGACTACAACATCAAGATGCGCAACATCAGGCGCTTTCTTGAAGAGGGCGACAAATGCAAGATCACGCTGCGCTTCCGCGGCCGCGAGATCACGCACCAGGAGCTCGGTCTGGCACTCTTGCAGCGCATTCGCGACGAGTTGGGCGACACGATCATGGTCGAGCAGTTCCCGAAGCTGGAAGGCCGTCAGATGATCATGATGATCGCTCCGGGCCGCAAGAAGGTTGGCGGCGCGGCGCCGAAGCCGGCAGCAGATGCTGCTGCGCCGGCAGCAGCGCCCACGGCAACCGCCTGAGGCATTTGCAGTAGACGGGTTTTGAAGGGATTTCGCCCTGGCCCGCATTTCGAAAGAAGTGCAGGCGGGGGCGAGATAAAGAAGTGTCTCGGGGCCAACAAGTCCGTGGAGTATCCGCGGCGCCTCACGAGCACAAACTAAAGGAGCATTTACATGCCCAAAATGAAGACCAAGAGCAGCGCGAAAAAACGTTTCCGCGTTCGTCCCGGTGGCACCGTCAAGCGCGGTCAAGCCTTCAAGCGTCACATCTTGACGAAGAAGACCACCAAGAACAAGCGTCACCTGCGTGGTGCAGTCGCAGTGCATGAGACCAACATGGTTTCTGTCGCCGCCATGCTGCCCGGTCGTGGCATTTAACTCAGACGAACAAGGAGTACACACATGCCTCGCGTCAAACGTGGTGTAACGGCTCGCGCCCGCCACAAAAAAGTTCTCGCACTCGCCAAGGGTTTTCGCGGTCGCCGCGGTAATGTCTTCCGCGTCGCCAAACAGGCGGTGATGAAGGCTGGGCAATACGCCTACCGTGACCGTCGTACCAAGAAGCGCGTGTTCCGTCAGCTGTGGATCGCGCGTATCAACGCCGCCTCGCGTGAACTGGGCCTGACCTACAGCCAGTTCGCCAACGGCATCCGCAAGGCCGGTATCGAGATCGACCGCAAGATGCTTGCGGACATCGCCGTGCACGACAAGGCCGCTTTTGCCGGCATCGTGGAGCAGGTCAAGGCCAAGCTGGCTGCTTGATTTTGCACAGCAGGTCGCCGTCTCCGGACGGCTTCTTGCGCCCACGGCTCAAGGGCTGGCGCTTGAAAAGGCTCCAGCTCTTTTTTATTTCCCCTCGAAGATTTTGTTGCTATGAACGAGTTGGACTCCCTGGTCGACACCGCACGCGCCGCCTTCGCCGAAGCGAAAACGCCCGCAGAGCTCGAAAACGCCAAGGCCCAGTTCCTTGGCAAGTCGGGCCGCATCACCGAGCTGATGAAGGGCATGGCCGCGCTGAGTGTCGAAGAGAAGAAGTCCCGCGGCGCCGCGATCAACGTCGGCAAGCAGGCCATCGAGGCCGCACTGACCGACCGCCGCCAGCAACTCGCCGATGAAGAACTCTCGCTGCAGCTGCGCGCCGAAGCGCTCGACGTGAGCCTGCCCGGCCGCCACCGCGCCGGCGGCGGACTGCACCCCGTGAGTCGCACGCTGGAGCGCATCGAAGAGATCTTCTCGAGCATGGGCTTCGATGTCGCCGACGGTCCCGAGATCGAGAGCGACTGGCACAGCTTCACCTCGCTCAACAACCCGCCGAACCACCCGGCGCGTTCGATGCAGGACACCTTCTACGTCGACCTCAAGGGCGACGATGGGATTCCCTACAACCTGCGTCCGCACACCAGCCCGATGCAGGTGCGCTACGCCCACCAGCACACCAAGAAGTACGCGGCCGAGTTCGCCGCTGCTGCTGCCGACACCACCGGCACCGTGAAGGCGCCCGAGATCCGCGTGATCGCGCCCGGGCGCACCTACCGCGTCGACAGCGACGCCACCCACTCGCCCATGTTCCACCAGTGCGAAGGCCTGTGGCTCGGCGAGAACGTCAGCTTCAAGGACCTGAAGGTCGTCTTCACCGACTTCTGCCGCACCTTCTTCGAGCGCGACGACCTCGTGCTGCGCTTCCGCCCCAGCTTCTTCCCGTTCACCGAGCCGAGCGCCGAGATCGACATCCAGTTCGCGAGCGGCCCGTTGGCCGGCCGCTGGCTCGAAGTCGCCGGCTCGGGCCAGGTGCACCCGAACGTCGTGCGCAACATGGGCCTGGACCCCGAGCGCTACATCGGCTTCGCCTTCGGCATGGGCCCCGACCGGCTCACGATGCTGCGCTACGGTGTGAACGACCTGCGCCTCTTCTTCGACGGCGACCTGCGTTTTCTCTCGCAGTTCCAGTAAGCACGCCCCCTCCACAGATAGAAAAACCAGATCGAGATCGAAGAGATGCAATTCCCGGAATCCTGGCTGCGCGAGTTCTGCAATCCGCCCCTCGACAGCGCCACACTGGCCGAAACGCTCACCATGGGCGGCTTCGAGGTCGAAGAGCGCCGTCCGGTGGCGCCGCCTTTCACGCGCATCGTGGTCGGCGAAATCAAGGAAGCCGAGCAGCACCCGAATGCCGATCGCCTGCGCGTGTGCCAGGTCGACGTGGGGCAGGGCGCCTTGCTGAACATTGTGTGCGGTGCGCCCAATGCGCGCGTCGGCATCAAGGTGCCTTGCGCCCTCGTCGGCGCCGAACTGCCGCCGGGTGAAGACGGCAAGCCCTTCCTCATCAAGCTGGGCAAGCTGCGCGGCGTCGAGAGCCAGGGCATGCTGTGCTCGGCGCGCGAGCTGAAGCTGAGCGAAGACCACGGCGGCCTGCTCGAACTCGACGCCGACGCCCCCATCGGCGCCGACGTGCGCGATGTGCTCAAGCTCGACGACGCGCTGCTCACGCTCAAGCTCACGCCGAACCTGGCGCACGGCCTCAGCGTGTACGGCGTGGCGCGCGAACTCGCCGCACTCACCGGCGCACCGCTGAAGACGCCGGCCATTGCACCCGTGGCCACGTCGTTCTCCGATGTGCTGCCGGTCAAGATCGAGGCACCCGACCTGTGCGGTCGCTTCTCGGGCCGCATCGTGCGCGGCGTGAACACCAAGGTCGCGACGCCGGCCTGGATGGTCGAGCGCCTCGCGCGCTGCGGCCAGCGCAGCGTGACGCCGCTGGTCGACATCTCGAACTACGTGATGTTCGAGTACGGCCAGCCCAGCCACATCTTCGACCTCGACGAGATCCACGGCGGCCTCACGGTGCGCTGGGGCAAGGCGGGCGAACAGCTCAAGCTGCTCAACGGCACGACGATCACCGTCGACGAGAAGGTCGGCGTCATCGCCGACGACCGCGAAGTCGAATCGCTCGCCGGCATCATGGGCGGCGACGCCACCTCGGTGACCGACGACACGCGCAACATCTACGTCGAGGCCGCGTTCTGGTGGCCCGAGGCCGTGCAGGGCCGTTCGCGTCGCTTCAACTTCTCGACCGACGCCGGCCACCGCTACGAGCGCGGCGTCGACCCGAGCCGCACGGTGCAGATCATCGAACGCATCACGCAACTGGTCGTCGAGATCTGCGGCGGCGAAGCCGGCAAGATGGACGACCAGACGCTGCGTCTGCCCGAAGCCGCGCCCGTCACGCTGCGCGTGGCCCGTGCCGCGCGCGTCATCGGCATGCCGCTGACGCAGGCGCAATGCGCCGACGCACTCCACCGCCTCGGTTTCGAAATCACCGAAGGCGAAGGCACGCTGACCGTCACGCCGCCGCCGCACCGCTTCGACCTGCTGATCGAGGAAGACCTCATCGAAGAAGTGGCACGCCTGATCGGCTTCAACAACCTGCCGACCACCGCGCCGCTCGCGCCCATCACCGCCCGCGTGCGGCCCGAGGCGCAGCGCAGCCGCTTCGCGGTGCGCCGCAGCGTTGCAGCGCTGGGTTACCAGGAAACCATCAACTTCAGCTTTGTCGAAGCGCACTGGGAGCAGGACCTGGCGGGCAACGCCAACCCGGTCAAGCTGCTGAACCCCATCGCCAGCCAGATGAGCGTGATGCGCTCGTCGCTGCTCAGCTCGCTGCTGCAGGTGCTCAAGTTCAACCTCGACCGCAAGGCACCGCGCGTGCGTGTGTTCGAGTTGGGCCGCGTGTTCCTGCGCGACGACAGCGTTGTCACCACCGACAGCACCGTGCGCGGCGTGAACCAGCCCATGCGCGTGGCAGGCCTGGCCTGGGGCGATGCCGAGGCATCGCGCTGGGACGGCAAGCCGCAGCGTGTCGATTTCTACGACGTCAAGGGTGATGTCGAAGCGCTGCTCGCGCCGCGCGTGCCGACCTTCGAAGCGGCCGAGCACCCCGCGCTGCACCCCGGCCGTTCGGCCCGTGTGCTGCTCGACGGCCAGGCCGTCGGCTTCATCGGCGAACTGCATCCGCGCTGGCGCCAGAAGTGGGACTTCACCCAGGCGCCCGTGCTGTTCGAACTCGACCTCGACGCCGTCACGGCGCGGCCCGTGCCCGTGGCGCAGCCGGTGCCCAAGCACCAGGCCGTCGAACGTGACATCGCGGTGGTCGTGGCCGAAGCGGTGTCGCATGACGCGCTGATGCAGGCCATCCGCGCGGGCGCGTCCGCCTCGGGCCTGCTGCGCGATGCGACGCTGTTCGACATCTACCGTCCGCAGCCCCTGCGCGAAGGCGCCGTGGCGGCGCCAAGTGCGCTGGCACCGGGCGAGAAGAGCATGGCCGTGCGCCTGACCTTCCAGAGCGATGCCGCCACGCTGACGGACGAGCAGGTCGAACCCGCTGTCCGCGCAATCGTCGAACAACTGGGCGCCACCCTGGGCGGCCGCTTGAGAGGATGAAGATGAACGCCGCCGAATTCACGCTCGAAGCCCTCGAAACGCCAGCGCTCACCAAGGCGCACCTGGCCGACCTGCTGTTCGAGCAGATCGGCCTGAACAAGCGTGAGTCGAAGGACATGGTGGAGGCGTTCTTCGAGCTCGTGGCCAGCAGCCTGATTGAAGGCACGGACGTGAAGATCTCGGGCTTCGGCAACTTCCAGATCCGCGTGAAGGCGCCGCGTCCCGGGCGCAACCCGCGCACCGGCGAAGCCATTCCGATCGGCGAGCGCCGCGTGGCCACCTTCCATGCCAGCGCCAAGCTCAAGGAGCAGATCCAGGGCAGCGTCGAGCCGCAGGGCGGCACTTCCGAAGTCGAGTGGAGCCTGGGCGCGGAATAGTGCTTGGTGCTGTGCCGCCGCGTAGAGTAATCTATGAGGTTTCCCGCGCACAGTCTTGATTTCAATGGAGAAAACGCTCCCGCCGATTCCCGTCAAACGCTACTTCACCATCGGTGAGGTCGGCGAGCTCTGCGGTGTGAAGCCGCATGTGCTGCGCTATTGGGAGCAGGAGTTCACCCAGCTGCGCCCGATGAAGCGGCGCGGCAACCGCCGCTATTACCAGCACCACGAAGTGCTGATGATCCGCCGCATCCGCGACCTGCTCTACGACCAGGGCTTCACCATCAGCGGTGCGCGCAACAAGCTGCAGGAACTCACGCAGGGCGAGCGCGACCGTCGCAAGGCGGGTGAAGTGCCACTCGAAGGCCTGGAGGCCATCGAGATCGGCCAGGAGGAATTCGACGCCGCCGTGCACGAGGAACCGGGGTCCGCGGCGGCCGCGCAAACCGTCGATCTGTCGCAGTTGTTGCACCTTCGCCGCGAACTCTTTGAAATTCGTGAGCTTCTGACTGTCGGACACTGAATTTAGCCCGCTATAATCGAGAGCTTCGGTGTGTGGCGCAGCCTGGTAGCGCACTTGCATGGGGTGCAAGGGGTCGAAGGTTCGAATCCTTTCACACCGACCAAAAACAGTAGTTAGATCAACGGGTTAGAGCCAAAAGCTCTGACCCGTTTTTCTTTGCGTCTGACAAATGAGGGGGTGTTCTGACAAACCAGCAGGTTTTCAGCCCTCTCCACGCCCCCCAATTGCCGATGGCAAGGGGGTTCCGACAGGCACCTTCCGACGGTAGACGCGCTTCGTCACCTTGACGTCTTCGTGGTGCAGCAGCTCCTGCGCAGCAACGTCCGAGTCGGCGTCCGAAGCCGCCTTCGCGCGCATGTCGTGGAACGTGATCTCCCGGGCCGCCAGGCCGAGCTTGGTGCGCACCACGCGCCACAAACTCTTGAACGCTTCTTTGCCGTATGGGTTGCCTTGCTTCGTGATGAACAGGTAGTCGCTGGGCAGACTGGCCGCGCCGCCGCGGTTCTTCTTCCGCAGCTCGAGCGCGCGTGTCAGCGCGCGCCAGAGGTCGGGCGTCATGGCGTAGGTCTTCGTCACGTGACCCTTTTCGTTGCGCTTCTTCGTCACGCGCAGCTCGATGCGGTGCTCGTTGAAGTCGCCGATCCTGATGTCGAAGATCATGCCGGCCCGCGCGCCGGTCTGGGTGCTGATCTCGAGCATGCACTGCAGGACCGGGCTGGCCGCCTCGTAGATCTGGCCGTAGCGCTGGTCGCTGACGTACTGGTCGCGCGGCGATTCCGGCAAGTACTCGATGCCCTCGCACGGATTGAAGGTCGTCAGGCCCCAGCGCACGCGCGCCAGGCGGAACATGCGCGACAGCAGCTGGATGTCCTTGTTGGCCGACGACGCGCGGTCCCGGTTGTCGTGCAGGTGCTGCGTGATGGTCACAGCGCTCAGGTAGCCCGGCAGCAGGGCCTGCAGCTCTGTCTTCGGGTATCGCTTCGTGCGGAAGGCCTCGCGCAGGCGCCGGATGCGCCCCTCGTATTCTTCCTTGGTCTTGTCGCGCTTGAGGGTCGACAGCTCGTCGGCTTCGTACTTCCGGATGATCTCCTCGACGGTGCCGACCACGTCGTCGTCGGGCACGGCGGCCACCAGCGCGGGCGAGACGTGCTTCTCCCACCACAGCCGAGCCTGGACCGGCGTGGTTCCGCAGCGCACCTTGATGCCTGCGGCCCGCAGCTTGGCCTCGATCTCTTTCGTGAGCCCGTCGGTGCCGCGCCAGTACCAGATCCCGTCGACCTTGCGCATTCCGCGCGGCAGGTCGGGGATTTTCTTGTTAACCGTGCGCGGCCGAGGCATCGTCAAATTCCTTGGACAAGCTGGTGAACGTCCGCAATGCGGCCACGGCCGACTCCATGCGGTTGAGATTCCGCGCGTCGATCTCGATGGTGTTCCAGCGGTGACCGCAAGCATCGCAGCAGCGCAGCCGGGTTACTTTTGAGTCCCCGGTCCGGGTCGAAAGGACGCGCTGCTCCGAGCTGGTGCAGGAGGGGCATTTCATTGCAGTTCCTCCAACGCGTCGTCGCGCACCTGAGGGGCCGCATTGCGGCGGTGCTTGCTGTTTTGGATTTCGGCATCGGTGAGCACCGAGTCTTCGTGGGTGGCAACTTCAGCCATGGCCAACTCTCTCGGGCGGAGTCCGGGAACGCGCAGTCCATACTTCGCTCCCCGGATGGAGAGAGAAATGCAAAAGCGATTCGTTTCTATGGGCTCGTTCGTGTGCCTGGCGGTGTTGACATGCCTGCTTCTGCTGTATGCACTTGCGATTTTCCCGGGCGTACCGGCAATCCGATGGTTCTTCAAAACATCGGCAGTTGTCTTTGGGCGGCTGGATGCGCCGGCTTGGGTTCAAGCAGTCGGCTCGGTGGTCGCAATTTTTGCGTCGGGTGGAATTGCGTGGTGGCAACTCCGCGCTGCTAATGCGTCGGCGGATGGTGCAGCGCGTCAGAAGGCGCTTGTCATGGTTGAGGCTGTTGGGACGTTGGTGCGTGCCCATTTGAACGAACTGGAATCGCTCAACGCCCTTTTGGACTACTACAACTATCCCGCAACTCGAGGCCGCATGGACCGGCTGGACCCCATTGCACTTTTTGCAACTACAGAGCGGGCTGCGCAAAGTATCCCGCTTCACGATCTTCCCGATGGCGAGACGATCCGGCTTGTTGTTGAGTTGCAGAACCACATTCGAACCAACCGCTCGGTTGCGGTCAGGTTGAAGGAGTACTACGGCGATGGCGAATGTGACTGGGCGCTGCCCCTTTCCCCTCTTGGGCTCAACATCGAGGCCGCCCGGGGCCTTGTAGAGAAGTGCACCGAGGCTTTGAAGCGCGCTGGTCGCATGAAGTAACTTGATCCTGCATGCGGCGAGCGGAAGGGGGCGGTCTTCAGTCCTCAAAGCGAACTCCTGCCGCGCTCGGGCGCGCAGTGAAAGATTTGCGGTTTGGGCATTCGATGTGGCTGCACTCGACTTCGCCGCGCGCGACCTCGCGCATGCGCATGCCGCGCCTGTTGCAGGTGCGGCAGTCCTTTGGGTCGCGCTCGCCGGTGTAGATGGCGCCGGCGAGTGGATGGGGTGTGCTGGGCTGCGAGGCGCGCGCACGGCACTCCGCATCGACGGCAGCGGCTTCGAGTTGACGCGTGGGATTGCGCGGGATTACGCGGCTGACCTTTAGCATTCGGCGCACCTGGGCGTATCAGCCGGCACCGCGAAGAAGCCGAGCGACCCTCTGAGCGGCTGGAACGGCAGCGGCTGCGTATTGCGGAGGACGAAGCCCTGCGGCCCGAAGAACCATGGCGAATCGCTGGAGCCAACGCAATCGACTACATCGGCGCGCCCGACAATGCCGCCGCGCGGGAGGGCGTCGAATGCGGGCAGGGCCTGCGCCGCCTCCTGCAGCCGCGGCGACAGGGACAGGAAATCGAGAGCATCCTCGTACTCGCCACGCGTCATGCCTTTCGCGGCATGGATGAGCGTTGTGCCCCGATGACGCGTGGCCCAGCTGCGGTTCTCGATGAGCTTGATCGTGCCGGCTCCCAGTGCCGCGGCGCGCGCTGCCCCTTCGAGGTCCGGCCGCACGATCAGCCAGGCCCAAGGCTGGCGAACTGAGATTGCGAACATGGAGCCGGGATTGCTCGGGAAAGGTGCCGGACTGACGAACTCGGGCGGCATCATGCTGGCTCCTTCTGCGTCATGCGGCGAAGGCGCAGCTGCAGCGCGGCGGCGGCGTCGAGTCGCGCGTGCAATCCTTCGAGCGCCTCGGCGCTGAGCGGATAGCCGGACCGACGAACGAGGCGCGCGGCGTCCTGCAGCGTGTGCAGGTCGTGCGGGTTGTGGAACTCGACCGTCATCCGGCTGGCAGTGACATCGACGCCTGCCACGGAAACGAGTGGGCCGGCGCAGGCAATTTCTGTAGCAGCCATCGCGTCGGTGGTTGCGAGAATCGCCTCGACCAGCTCCACACGTCGGGCGGGCGTCAGTTCGGGGGCAAGGCGCTTCACCACGCGCCATAGGGCGGTTCTGCTGCTCATGCTGTCGCCTGCTGTTCTGCCGCGGCCTGGCGCAGCGTGAGGTGGTAGGAGGTGGCGGCGGCCTCGGCCATCTGCTGCGGGGTGCTGTGGCGCAGCATTTCCTCGTAGACATCGAGGCCCGCAGCCATGGCTTGGATGCCGGGGCCGTCGAAGCCGTAGCGTCCGTGACGCCCGCGAATGCCGTCGCATCGGATCAGTGCATCGCGGGCTGCGACCATGGGCGCGACGCATACAGGGTCGATCTGTTCGGCGCGCACGAGCCCGACGTTGATGCACGAGGCGAGGCGGTCGAACATGTCGTCATCCGTCGAGCCGGCCTTGAGCTGGCAGAAGGCGTCGTGCAGCTTGGTCATCACCTCATCGGCGGTGCCTGAATGCGTGTCCTGGCGCGCGGCAATGAGCATTGCCCACGTGGCCGGGTTGACACCGTGGCGTTGAAAGCGGCGCTTCATGCGGCCTCCCTTCCGTAGATCAGAGATTCATGGGCGAAATTGGCAGCCACGAGCCTTTCGGCTTGGATCGGTGCCACGCTGTTGCCACACATCCGAACCTGGGCTGTCGCGCTGAGCTTGATGCGCGGCACGGCCAGTGGATCTGCGGCTTGCACCCCGTCCTTGAACAGCAGCGCCGGGTCTGGAATCTCGTGGATGACATAGCCTTCCGGGAAGCTCTGAGCAAGGAAGAGCTCCGGCGCCTTGAGCATGCGGAGCGTGATGTCCACAAGCACCCACCATTGCCCCTCGTGAAACATGAGCACCAGCTCGGCCGGCTCGGGGAAGTGCTCGGGCAGGTGCTGGTGCAGCAACTCGGCGCACATGCGCGCGCGTTCGCGCAGCTCGGGTGCGAGGCACTCGGCGGGCACCTGTACGGCCTGCACGAGGCCCATGCGTCCCTTGGTTGGGAGCGTGTGCATCGGCTCGGCGACACCTTGCCATTGGCCTCCGTTGCTGTAGTACTTCACGCAATAGGCGGTGATGAGGCGCTGATTGGCTCCCTTGGAAAGGATGGTGGACATGGGCGCATCAGCCGACCGCCCAGCGTTGTCCTCGTAGAAGCCGCCGTAGGCCTGCTCGAGGCACGCGGCGACTAGGGCCTGCTCGCCGCGGTGTGCGCCGGTGATGGTGCGCAGCGGCTCGGCTGGGTCATTTCCTGCGCGCTCGCCGTGGTGCGTCAGGTGCGTGAGGTGCACGGCGGCGACCGCGCTGGTGCCGCCGCTGGCTGTCACGGTGTTGAGTGGCTGCTCGAGGCTGCGCACGCCGTGGCTCCAACGCTTAGCGCCGGTCGCCGACGATTCCCCGTGCCCCATGTCCACCAGGTGGGCTGCCACCACCGCATGCTTCACGCCACCAGCCACTACGGTGCCGAGCGGGCGCTCAATGTCCAGCGCGCGCGGCTCCTGTCCGGCGCGCTCGCCATAGCCGATGGTCACCAGGCTTGCGCTGGCGAGGCCGTGATGAGTGCCACCGGCCGAGATGGTCGAAAGCGGCAATGCGATGTGATCGCCTTGCAGGTGGCTTTCCTCGGTGCCGCGCATTGGCGCGACTACGGGCGCGACCACGGCGTGATGGCCGCCGGTTGTGACAGTTGCTAGCGGCAGAGACGCGGGCGCGCCGGTGTGACCGGTGGTGTTGGTCATCACCATGGGCGAGAGGGTGGGCGTGACCACCGAAAAGTGCCCGCCCTTGACCTGTGCGCAGATCGTGCGCAGCGGCTCGTCGGCCGCCATGTTGCGCTGGTTGCTAGCGTTGGCATGCTCGCTCACGAACGGGGCGAGCACTGGCTGAGCGATGCACGAGTCGGCCTTCGACGTGATCGTTTGCAGGGGCAGGTTGACGGGCCGTTCTGGCGATTGGCCCATGCGCCCGCCCACTCCCACGATGAATGGCTTAGGGCTCGCGAGAACGTGCCGCCACAGGCCCTTCGCAACACGGCGAAGTGTGTTCACGGCGAGCGCGCGGTCGCGGCCAAAGATGCTGCGGGCCGGCAGGCTGAAATCGATGCATTCAGCGGCCGAGCGCCACGGCAGCAGCTTGCCGGCGAGCACCTCGGCACTCGCGGGGTTGCCGTGCGTAGCCTCGGGCCAGCGGATGGGTAGGCCATCGCGCCGGGCCACAAGAAAGAGGCGCTTGCGGATGGTCGGCGCGCCGTGGTCACACGCGCGCAGCTCGCGCCATTCCACGTTGTAGCCGTGGCCGCGTAGCTGACGCACGAAGCTCTCGAAGGTCTTCCCCTTGCGGGCGGGGTCTGGTCGAGCGGTGCCATCGGTGCCCACGAGTAGCGGCCCCCAGGTGGTGAACTCTTCGACGTTCTCGAGCATGAGCACGCGCGGCTTGGTCAGTGCCACCCAGCGCATCCCGACCCATGCCAGGCCGCGAATGTGTTTCGCCACGGGCGTGCCGCCCTTGGCCTTGGAAAAGTGCTTGCAGTCTGGCGAAAGCCACACGAGCCCGACCGGCTGGTTGCGAGTGACTTTGATCGGATCGACTTCCCACACGCTCTCGAGCAGGTGCTGCGTGCGCGGGTGGTTCATGGCGTGCATCGCCAGCGCTTCGGGGTCGTGGTTGATGGCAATGTCCACCGGTCGCCCGAATGCGGCCTCGATGCCGGTAGATGTGCCCCCGCCGCCAGCGAAGTTGTCGATGATCAGCTCGTGCGGGAATGGCAGGCCTTGCTGCTTCGCCTGTGGTGCAGGCGGTCGAGTCGGTGGGCTTGGCCGGCGCGCACGGGGAGTGGCGCGCGGCATCTCCCGCAGCATCTCCGCGATCTGCGCACGTGACACATCCACGCTGAAGCCCTCGAACTCGGAAAGGCGGTGAAGCTCGTCGTCCTCCGCGCGAACGGGGTTGTGGCTGGTCACCTCCAGTCGATATGTTCGGAGCGGTGCCGGAAGCGCGGGCAGCAGATGGCGCTGAATCAAGATGGCCAGCGCTTCGCGCGCGTCGACCTCGGCGCCGGCCTCCGTCGCGGCGCGAAGGAAGACCGGGTGCTCTTGGAGCATCTCTCCGTCGCCGAACCCCCAGTTGGCGAACAACTGGCTCGCATGGAGCTCAACCCCGCACTCGCGGCCGAGGTCCAGTGGTTGGGTGAAGTCGTCGCGCTTCACGTCTTCATGCCTCCACGGCGACATTGACGCGCGCGCGGTCGATGCCGAGGTCGCGGGCGACAAACTCGCCCAGCACCAGGCCCTGCAGGTGGCGCACGTCGTGGATGTTGGCGATGACGGCCTCGGGCTTGAAGCGAGCACCGTCCGTCGCACTGACATGGGCGTTCTCGGCCTCGCCGTTGCAGCCTGGCCGCGTCACCTGCCAGAGCGTGCCGCCGGCGGCGCGCACGGTGTCGGCCTCGTTATCGAACCGCACATCGGTGATGACAAAGCGACTTTCGCCGTCGCGCTGGTACGCGACCAGGCGCGAGAGCAGGGCGCGCGTCCAATAGCGCGGATGCTGCATGCGGCGGTACTCTGTGCCCCACCATTGAAGAATCTGCCGCGGCGCGCGCGGCATGTCGAGCCATTCGTCGCTGAGCGGCGTGCGGTGGTCCGGCGCCGCTGCGCTGAGCGAATAGACCACGGCCGCGAGGAAGTCCTGCGGGGCACCGCGCATGCGCAGGGCCGGGGTGGGAATGCTCTTGAGGTGAGGCGATGCCAGTTCATCGGGCATGAGCCAGAATCCATTGGCGACCTCGCCGCGCAAGGCATCAGCGAAGGCCAGTTTGCGAAAGCGCGCATGCGCCACCAGCAGATCGGCCACCGTGTCTTTGCCCGAGCCGGCAAAGCCGGTCAAGCCGATGATGTGTTGCTTCATGCGCGCTGGCTTCACGGCTTGCCGATCAGGACGGTGTAGCCCAGCGGCGTGGCGCCCTCGGGGGTGTTCACGGTCGCACTGCGCACCTGTTCGACGTAGCCCGTGAAGGCATCTTCGATGGCGTTCTCGGGACGCTCCAGCTCATAGTGAAACTTCACCGCGCCGCTGTGCAGGCGGTACTTCAGACGCGCGGTGAGCTTGTAGCCGTCGCCGTTCTTGAAAAGGCGCAGGCCGAGCGTGAAGGTTTTCGGAATCGACAGCCCGCCCTCGGCGCCGGCCGTGGCGTTCACCGTCTCCACGTAGGTGAGCTGGGTCTGCCCGTCCTGCAGGCGCTTCGCGCTCGAAAAGTTGATGCCCGTCGCTGCGGCAATGGTGGTCGCGACCGTGAGCAGCTTCTCGGCGTCCTCGCCGTGCAGGTCGGCCATGTTGTCTTCGATGAACTCGGCGAACTCGGTCTGACTGAAGACCTCGCCGTCCTTGTCGAGCCAGCGCTTTGCTTCCGGTGTGAGCACCGCAGCGAAAACGGCGCGATGGTCGCGCCAGCCCGGGCTCGCCTTCGTGTCGTTGAAAACGGCGGTGATGGTGCGGGCGTCGATGTCGGCGTATACGTAAGCCGACGACTGGGCCCGCTGGTCGGCGAGGTAGGTGAGCAGGCTCTCGAGCGAGCCCAGCGCGATGGTGCCGCGCAGGCGGGTCGGTGCGGGCTGCGCCTGCTCGATCTTGCTGGTGAGGTCGATGTGCTGGAACGAGGGCGGCGCGATGAGGTGCGTCGTGCCCGCGATCACCTTCGGCTCGAGGCCGGCGGCGGTGATATCGCGAACGAGTTGGGCGGTAGGCGCGTTGAGGGCGTCCATGGATCAGGCTTCCTTGAAAGTTGCGGGAGGGGTGGCGGTGGAAACATCACGCAGCTGCAGCTCTTGCTGCCGCGGGTGATTGCGGGAGGTCTCACCGTCTTCGGTGAGCCAGAAGAAATCGCTGGCCTGCTCGGGCTTGGGCAGCTCGAGCTTTCGGTCGGCGGTGATGGTCACTTTGTCGACCGAACCGCTGTTGGAGCGAGTGGCCGGGGCCACCTTCACCTTCAGCGTGAGCGAGCCGGCGCGGCCGGTGGTTTGCACCGTGCGCAGCAGCTCGGCGAAGTCGGCGCTCAACGCGGCATTGGTGGTGCCTTCGTTGAGCTCGACAATGAAAAGGGAAAACGCTTTCACGGGCGTGGCTCTCCTGTGGTTGATGAAAGGGCAGGGTGGGGAAGGGGCGCGCCTCAGGCGGGCTGCGCGGCGGGCGCGCGGGCGGGCAGCAGCTCGCAACTGCTGACGCTCGCGCTTGTCTCGGGCGAACCGCGCGGGCCCAGCAGGGAGCGCGGATTGATGAGCACCAGGCGCAGCGCGTCGCCGGCCTTGAGCGCGGGGTGCGCCTTGCGCCAGGCTTCTGCGTTGGGGCCGAGCCAGCGCACGACATAGCCCTCGACGCGGCCGGGGCCTTGGTTGTCGATGAGCCGCATCTTCAGCACGAAGTCCTTGTTGTCATCGACGTGCTCGCTGACGGCCGGGCGGCCCGGGTAGTCCTTGCCCACGAAGAAGACACCGGTAGTGGTGGTGGTCACAGGCGCTGTCCTTTCTTCTGCTCAGCGATCACGCGCTGGAAGGTCTTTCGGATGTCGGTTTCGCAGGCGCGCTGGTACTTGAAGCGCGGGTCGAGCAGGCCGCTTACGGGGCCGGTGGGCGGGGGCGGCGCGGGGTTCAAGCGCGAGCTGAATCACGGCGTGCTCCATCCGTAGACCGCCATCGCTGCGACGATGACGGGCATGACGATGGGTACCGCGAGCATCGCGATGGTCTTGAGCAGGCCCGGTGCGGGCTGTACGGGCGACGTTCGGAAGGGCGTGCTCATGCGGCACCGCCTTGCGCCTGCTCGGCAGCCTTCGCAAAACCGCGCATCGAGCCTGCCGCGCTGACGGCGGACAAGTTCAACGCATCGATTTCACCGTTGAGGGCGTGTGCCTGCGCTGCGAACTGCGCGCGCATGGGGTGTGTGGGCGCGTCTTCGACGTGGGCGCGCACCACGCCGTCTGCAATGCCGGGCAGCGATACCTTGCCGGCCTTCAGCGCCTTGTCCGCAAGCGGCAGGCCCATGGGCTGCCACGCGGCGATGCCGACTGCAGGGCAGCGATAGAACGCCTGGCGGCGCGTGCTGACCTTGCGAATCCAAATGTCCACGCGCGCCGAGCCGGTCGGGACGAAGCCGGTGGCTGCGCCCGCGCTCGTGGCGTGGTGAGCTTTGACGCCGCGCATCGCTTAGCTCGCGTGCTCGAGGCGTTCAACTTCGCTCACCGGGCAGCCGGTGACGTGCTGCGCGCTCATGAACGCGGCTTCGGCGTTCGAGGCCTTCAGCTGAATGAAGGGGCGGGCGCCGGTGTCGGAGGGGGCCAGGTGGCCAAGGCCATCGCGGGGAACGAAGAAGCAGCGGTAGCTGCGCGTCGCGGGGAGTTTCGCCATCGTCATCTCCAAGGTGGCTGCGGGATGCAGCACTTGGATTGAAGTCTAGAATAACTAGACTTCGAGAGTCAAGTAAAACTAGCCATTCAGGCAAGCATTTGTTGACTAAGTGACTTGAGGCGAGAAAAAGCCGCCCTGATGGCGGCTAAAAAAACGTGCTGAGTTGTCGCTACTACCAGAGGGAAGTGATCTTTCGCCGTGGCACTGGATGCGCGATGTAGTAGACCCAATCCACATCCTCAAACCGATAGTGAAGCACCACCGAGGTGTTGTAGCTGCCAAGTCGGTAAGCGCCGCGCTGCGAAAGCAGGCGCTTGATCATCGTGACGCCTGAGGTCAGCCGAACCAGTACATCGTCCTCCAGTTCAGGCGTGGTGCCTGGCTCCACCAGCGCGAAATCGCCTGGGGTGTACTTTGGAACCATGCTTTCTTCGGAGACCTCCACGAGGAAGGCGTGGGGGTCTGTACTCGCCACGAGCCCGTATTGATCCGTTGCTCCTACTGGATGGTCTCCATCGCTCCAAATTCGCTCTGACAAGCCGCCAGCGCCTTTGCCGACAACCCATATGCGATGCGGCTTGGTCGGGTCGACGAGGATTGCTCCATCAGGCATTTGGGGGGCGAGCTCGTTAGGCGGCGGCGGCGTGCTGGCGCTCTCACGGCCGAACGGGTGAGGGTATCCGGTGACCTCTGCGATCTTCTGGATTTGCACAAAGCTGGGAGCGGTTTTCCCGTTCTCCCAAAACCCTGCTGTCGCCTTGCTCCGACCCATGGCGTCGCCAAGCTGCTCAAGCGTCCAGCCTTTGTGTTTTCGGGCGGCGCGCACCCAGTCTTTCAACTCCATTCCTTCATCGTAAAGAAAAACTTGACCGCGCGAGGCAAGTAATACTTGAAGAGCGGGTCTAGAAATACTAGACTTCACTGAAATTGCCAAAGGATCAAGCATGGAACACCCCGTAGACAAAGCTGCAAAGGTTGTTGGTTCTAAAGCCGCACTTGCGAATGCGCTGGGCGTTACCAAGGCTGCCGTCGGTCAGTGGAAAGACGAAGGGCGGCGCGTGCCCGCTGAACATTGCCCGTCCATTGAGCGCTTGACCTCTGGTGCCGTGCGCTGTGAAGAACTGCGGCCTGACGTGGCGTGGGGGGTATTGCGCCGCGACCAAGCTGCCGACGCGCCAACGGAGAGCGTGCATGCGTGAGCGCTGTGGCCCCTTCATAAGCATCTCGCTGACGGGCGACGTGAGTATCCGGCTGCCCGGCCGGAAGTCTGCGATCCAGCTCTCGACGGCCGAGGTGCCGCTTATCCGAGAAGTGCTGGCGCATCCCGATCTCCGGTCCAGTGCTGGAGGTGCATCTTCTTCTCTTCCTTGCGCGTCTGCCGGCGAGTGCGGTGCATGGCGGGTGATGAGCTGCGACCAAGCCGGCGGCGTGCCGGGGAGGGCGCGCGCGTGTGACGTCATCGATTTTTCGTCGGAGGTGCCGCAATGCTGATCCACGCATCTGCGCGTGATTGCGCAGCCAGGGTGCTTCCCGGCGATGCGCACATCGTTCTGTCCATCGACGCCCGTGATGGTTCCATCGGCATTCAGGCCTTCCTGCGGGGCGAACTCGACGTGTCCTATGCCCGGCTGGCCGAGGAAAGGCTCCCGTCCGAAATCCTGAAGCTCTTGGCTGAGCTGCGCTCGATGCTGTGTGCTGCGGGCAAGGAAGGCGAGGGCGCTCATGTCTGAAAGCGGCCGCATCTTTCGCGACGTATCCGACGTAGATCGCGCCCACGGGCGCGTCGCGCTGCTCAAGTTGGCGGCTGCGCCTTCTTCATCCGATCTTGTAGGTCTTGGAGCAGCTCGGCCCACTCTTCCCAGTACTTGGGGCGCTGGTACTTCGGGTCCAGTTGCGCGGCTAATTGATCGACTCCGGTATCGAATTCCTCGATCACCTGGTGGATTCGATCCGGATGAATCTGAGTCAGAACCGCTCGGAGCACGGCCGATTGGGCCAAAAGGCGGCTCTGGTTCTGCGCAAGCATGTTTTGAAGATCGGTGATGGCCTTGATCGTCTCCTGCTGGAACTTCTCCGGGTCGTGCATGGGTGTCCCTGGTGGGTTGCGAATCCCGGGATTCTCGCTGCAAGGTGGGCGCCTCGTTTCGGGGTGTCATGCGCGACACCGCCATCGGTGTGACGACGCTGAGAGGAGGCCGCGCCTCAGATGACCCGAGCCTTTCCCCGCTTTGAAGCGCTCGCTGCGCAACGCGAGCGGCGCATTGCCGCGTGCTCACGACCATCGCACGTCCGCCGGGCGCATCACGTCGACGGCCGGCGTCAGCACGCGTCGGCACAGCCCCTCGAGCGTCTTCGTTTGCCGCGGTGTGCGTGCGCCATGGGCCAGCGCGCTCGCCGAACAGATGGCGATCCACGACGAGACGGTTTCCCGGTTGATTTCGGGCTCCACCTCCAGCAACAGCACGAGCTGCTGCAGGAATTGTTCGACGGCATCGATTCGCTCGCTGGGCGTGGGGGCGAAGGCTTCCATGTCCGGCTGGTCCTTCTCTTCTCTTGAGGTTTGCATGAACGCAACTTTCTCAATTCCGGGCCATCTCGCCTATGGCGGCGATGAGCCCAATCCCTCCAGACCCGCCGGGCAGGACATCCTCGATGCGGTCTACAACACGGTGCACGGGTATCCGGGCGGTGTGGTCGAGCTCGCCAAGCGGATGAAGATCCCGGCAAATACGCTCACGCACAAGGCCAATCCGAAGACGACCACGCACCAGCCCAACCCACGAGAGCTCATCGCGATGCAGGCGTACAGCGGCAATTTCGCGGTGCTCCATGCGATGGCCGAGGCACTGGGTCACACCTGCTCTCTGGCGACGCCAGACCAGTCGGGCGGCGATCCAGTCGAGGCGCTAATGCGCCTGCACTCAGCGTTCGCCGACTACGTGCGGGCCACGGCTGATGCGGTGCGCGAAGGCGAGGGCGCTGTCACAGGGAATCAGATCCGCCGTGCGGACTACACCGCGCAGGAGGTCATCGCGGCCGTGGGCCACGTCATGGCGCTGCTGCGCGGGCGCATGCGGAAGGCGCCGCAGACATGAGCCGTGGGGAAATGGATGTGCCGGCCGATATCGACTTGGCGAGCCTGCTCGCGCGGGTCGATGAGGTTGGCGATTGCCTGATCTGGAACTGCTATGCGCTCGATGGACTGCATCCGCAGTGGCGCGTTGGCGGGCGGCTGTGGAACGTGCGGCGGTTGCTGTGGCTGCTCGTGCGTGGGCCGCTCGCGGCCGGCCTGCAGGTAGGTGTCGGCTGCGATGTCGACCTGTGCGTGCATCCCGACCACCTGGCGGCGCGCACGCGCTCGCAGGCATGCGCCGGCAAGCAAAAAACCGCCGCGCACCGCGTGCGCATCGCGCTTGCGAAGCGGGCTGGCTCGACGCTGACCGCCGACATCGTGCAGGCGGTGCGCATGAGCGCGGAGCCGAGCGTTGTGCTCGATGAGCAGCTCGGGCTCTCGCGCGGCTATGCCTCGAAGCTGCGCACAGGAGCGGTTTGGCGGCAGCACGGGTGCGCGTTCGGCGGCCTGGGGGAGCGTGCAGCGCCATGAGCATCAAGGTGATGACGATGGTGTTCGACCGATACCCCGTGGGCGGTAGCGAGCGGCTTCTCGCGCTGGCCATTGCAGACCATGCGCACGACGACGGCACGCACATCTACCCGGCCATCGACACGCTGGCGAGCAAGACGATGCAGAGCCGCAGCACGGTGCAGCGGCAGATCGCCAAGATGCTCGCCATCGGGTGGCTCGAGCGCGTCGGATCAAAGACGGGGCGCGGCTACGTCAATGAATACCGCATTTCGTCGGCGTGGATCAGGGGCGAGTTGTTGCCTTCGCAGGTTGCGCCGCCGCTTGTTACAGACGTGGAGCCCAGTTATCCACAAGCAGGTCAGATTGACACCCTTATTTCTGCGCAGAAGGGTGTCATCCAGAGCGAAAAGGGTGTCATCCGCGACGTGAAGGGTGTCACAGCTATGACACCCGAATCTTCAGAACCGCCAAAGAACCGAACCCCCCTACCCCCCGAGGGGGGGGCGACGGGTTTCGATCAGGTCTTTGCGGAATACCCGAACCATGCCAACAGGGCGAAGGCAGAGCGGCGGTGGCGCCGGCTTGGGCCCGACGCGGCATTGCAGCAGGCCATGCTCGCGGCCATCGCCGTGCAGCGGCACTGCGTGAAGTGGACGAAGGACTCGGGCCAGTTCGTGCCCGAGTTCCATACCTGGCTGCGAAACGCGGGTTGGCGCGACGACGTGAGCGGGCGCGGCTCGGTCGTGCCGTGGGACACCAGCCGCAGCACCATCGAAGCCAAGGCTGCCGAGCTGGGCATCGCCCCTTGGAACGAGAGGGACCTGAGCGTCAACCGTGAGAGCTTCCACGCCTACACCGAGCGCGTGCGCCGTCTGGTCGAGCAGGAGGCTGAATGCGCATCGACCTGAAGCTCGACGGCATCGAGTCCGTGCGCGGTGCACTCAACAAGCTCACGGGCAATCAGGCGCGCGATGCGTTCGCCGCGGCCCTCAACGACACGGCCTTTCGCGTTCGCCGCGAGATGCAAAAGGAAATGCGGGCGGTCTTCGACAAGCCGACGCCGTACATCCTCAAGAGCGTGTATGTCCGGCAGGCCACGCGGCAGCGGCAGGATGTAGCCATCGAGCCCACCTACTTCGGCGGCAAGGGTATCGACCCGCAGAAGATCCTTCAGGCGCAGGAGTTCGGCGGCAGGCGCACGGACAAGCGCAGCGAGGTGGCGCTGCGCCGTGTGGGCATCCTGCCTGCTGGCTATCAGACGGTCATTCCTGCGAGCCCATACCCGGGCAGCGATGACGGCCGAGGCAACCTGCGCGGCTCATTCCTTTCGCAGTTGCTGTCCTACTTCCGTGCGTTCGGCGAGCAGGGCTACAGGGCCAACATGACGGACAAGCGTCGTGCACGCGTGCACCAAGGCTCGAAGAAGGTCGATGGCCGCCGCTACTTCGTGGCCTATGGGCGCTTGCGCAGTGGGCCGACTGCACACCTGCCTCCTGGCATTTGGGCGGCAGCGGGTACGCATGGGGTTGATGTGCGCCCTGTGCTGTTGTTCGTGCAGGTGGGTGATTACGTGCCGCGGCTCAGCATGGAGACGGTGGCCGAGCATGCCGATGTTGATGCGTACATGGCGCGTCGGCTGCGCTACCGCATCAGGCAGGCGGTGGGCGAATGAAGACGGCCAAGGCAGGCATGCACCACCGCAGGGCGCCGAGGGGGCGATGCGAGAAAACAACATCGACCGGGGGAGGGCGCGGGTCCCTCCTGGAGGCCTGCCGTGCGGGTAATTCGAACCGCGTCCTCGGACTGTTCACCGACCTTCCTAAGGGGGTTAAGTGAAGGTAGTTGAGGCTATGGGTGTGGGCATCACGCAAGCGGAGTTCGCTGCGCTGGTCGGGGTGAGCGAGGCGAAGGCGAGCCAGTTGGTCGGCGAGGGCGTCATTGAGCGCGGCCAGACCGCGCACGCGTGGTTGCTCGCCTACTGCGAACGCCTGCGCGAGGTCGCCGCGGGCCGCGCATCGGTCGAGGCCGGCGGCCTTGACCTCGTACAGGAGCGCGCGAGGCTGGCGCGCAGCCAGCGCGAGGCGCAGGACATCAAGAACGCCGTGGCGCGTGGCGAGTTCGCGCCCATCGGTCTGCTCGCCGACGTGCTCGGCATGGCATCGAGCGCGGTCGTGGATCGCTTCGAGCAGCTCGAGGGTGCGTTGCGCAAGGCCTGCCCCGAGTTGCCGGACGAAGCGAAGGCCACCGTGCAGCAGGTCATTGCGAACGCGCGCAACGAGTGGATTCGCGCGACTGAAAAGCTCGTGGTGCTCGAGCTGGATCGATTGGCGTCCGACGACGACGGCAGCGCAGAGGATGCGCTCGGCGAAGAGGCGGGGCAGTAGTGGCCGAGTACGTTTCGCGTGAAACATTGCGCGCCGTGATCCACGCGGTGAGCCTCGGCCTTGCCAGCCTGCGCGCCGAGGTCTTTCAGACGCTCAGCGAGTGGGCCCGCGACAACTTCAAGCTGGCCGGCGAAAGCTCGCACCAGAAGGGTGGATGGATCGCGTGGTCCTTTCAGATCGGCATCCTCGACTTCATGAGCGATGACCGCATCGAGGAACTCGACGTGGAGAAGTCGAAGCGCGTCGGCTACACGAAGATGATCACCGCCTTCGTGGCCTACAACATCGCGCACCGCCGGCGCAAGCAGGCGCTGTGGCAGCCGACAGACGACGACCGCGACAGCTACGTCAAGAGCGAAATCGATCCCATCCTCGATGCGCGCGACGGCGTGCCCTCGGTACAGGCGGCGCGCCGCAAAGGTGGTGGCAGCGACGACACCATCAAGATGAAGAAGTTTCGCGACAGCGTTCTTCATCTGCTCGGAGGGAAGGCGAAGCGAGCCTATCGGCGCATCACTGTGGCGATTGCCATCCTCGATGAGTGGTCCGCCTTCGACCAGACCATCGAGAAATCGGGCGACCCGGGCGGCCTTGCGAAGGGCCGCCTCGAAGGCGCCCCCTATCCGAAGTTCGTTGGCGGCTCGACGCCTGGCTTCAAAGGGTTGTGCCATGTCGAGCGTGCCGTGCTCAACGCCGAGGGCTTCGTCCGGTTCTACATCGACTGCAAGCACTGCGGCCTCGAGCATCCGCTCGCATGGGGCGGCAAAGGAAAGCTGCACGGCTTCAAGTGGGAGCGCGGCAACCCCGCCAGCGTGCACCATGTCTGCCCGCATTGCCGCAAGTCCATTCGGCAAAGCGACTTCCTGCAGGGCGGCCTCCCCATGCAGGGCACCTGGGTGTGCGAGAAGACGGGCAAGAGGTTCGGGCCGGACCGGGTGTGGCGCGACAGCGCCGGCATGCCCACTCGCCCGCCGAAGACGCTGGGCGTGCACATCTGGGCCGCGTACAGCCCCCAGCGCACTTGGGAAAGCATCGTCAAGGAATTCGAGGAAGCGCTCGACGCGCTCGCCCGCGGCGACTCGGGGCCAATGCAGCTCTTCGTCAACGAGACGCTCGGCGAGACATGGGAAGTCGTCGGCGAGCGCACCGATGAGCATGCGCTGCAATCGCGTGCCGAGGACTACCCACTGAAGACGGTGCCGGCGGGCGGCCTGATCCTGACAGCTGGGGTGGACGTGCAGCGCGACCGTTGGGAAATCGACGTATGGGCGTGGGGCCGCGGCTTGGAGTCCTGGCACGTCGACCACCACGTCATCCATGGCAATCCCGCGTCCGAAGATGACTGGGCACCGGTCGCGGCCTACCTGTCGAGCCGCTACGTGCAAGCTTGGCACGGCGGCTCGATGGGGTTGAGCGCAATTTCCATCGACTCGAGCGACCAAACGCAGGCGGTCTACAACTGGGTGCGCAAAACACAGCACCAGCTTCCGAGGCTGCGCGCCATCAAGGGGCGAGGCGAAGAGAACGTGCCTGTCCTGGGGCCCAGCAGCCCGCAGGAGGTGCGTTGGAACGGCACGAAGATTCCCAACGGCATCAAGCTGTGGAATGTGGGCATCGACTCGGCGAAGGATCTGTTGCTCGGGCAACTTGCCATCGAGAAGGCGGGGCCAGGCTTCGTTCATTTCAGCCAGGAGCTGCCGCAAGAGTGGTTCGAGCAGCTCACGGCCGAGCAGCGCATCCTCGTGAAGGTCAACGGGAAAGAGGCCTACCGCTGGGTCAAGCGCAGGCCGCGCAACGAGGTGCTCGACAACCGCAACTACGCGCTGCACGCCGCCTTCGGCCTCGGCCTCCACAACTACACCGACAAGCGCTGGAGCGACCTTGAGGCTTCTGTGCAGCCGGCGCGCGATCTGTTCTCGGCGCCGGTGCCCGCAATAGCCGCCCCTCCGACAACTCAACCGACGCCGTTCGCATCGGAGTCTGCCAAGGCGACCGCCTTTGCCGACGCAGATATTTTTTCCCCTATTGCCCTCAACTGAAAATGACAGAACCACTTGACCACGACGAGCCGCTGGCGATCATTGAAGAAGAGGCGCGCGCAATGGCGCAGTGCTTTGGTGTGGCTGCGCCAGACGAAGCAGCAGCCTCACTGATCGACCGAATTCTCCTGCGGCTTGGCGGTGCGCATATCTATGTTCCGAAGCGCCGCGCGCGATCACGTCGGCGTGATCGCGCAGAACTGCATAGCCGATTCAACGGAAGCAATCTATTTGAGCTGGCAAAAGAGTTCGGTATGACGCCCAGGCACCTCCGCAGGATCCTGGCAGGGGAACGCGAGCGGTAGAAGCGGCTCTGCTGGATAAGCAAAGTTCAATCAAGTGCGGGCCCATCCGGGCCGACGTTAGTGATCGGGTCTCTTTCGTTTATGTGCCCACCGAAGAGGGCGTTAAATGCAGTTTCGGCATCGTGAAGAAAGTTCAGAATGCCTTCAAGAAGTTCTCGAAAGGTGGCGCAACGCCATCTCACATGTGGCGAAATCTTCACCAGTGTTTCGCGTATATAGCTGTCCAGACTCGTGGGGGCTGCCGTGAACTCGTTCGGCTCCCAGCCCGGAGTGATAGAGCGGAAATTGAACATTGAAAAAGCGTTCACTGGGAGGGTATAGATGGCCTGAAGACGCTCAAACTCCTCGAGGGCTTTTGGGTCTAGGTCATTACACCGCTCGGTTCTGACGGGGCTGAACGGCTCGACGTACTCCATCACGCGATCCGCAGCATCTCCGACCCGAGGGCAGAAATAGCGCTCCCACCAAACTTTGAAATAGCGTTGTTGCAACTCGAGGTAGGTCAGTCCGGTGATGTTGGTATTCCGTGTGTACTGTTCTGCGCCTGATTGGAGGCCGTGCTTCGAGACGATGAAGCCGATGTTGCCTCCTGTCTCGTGCATGACCGTAGTGAATGCGTGAACCACCGTTTGCGGAATGCTTGCATTCCAGTTCTTGCACTCGACTACATACCGAATCTTGTCGACGCTGTGGACGTCAACAGCGAACACGTCGAGCTCGACCTTGCCGCGCGGGGTCTCCACTTCGACTTCTGCCTCGGCATCGAGTCCGATGTTGCGCAACAGGCGTTTGACTCCTGATTGCAGCTCTTTCCAATCGTCGGGGAGTGGGTGGTCGATCATTTTGGGGTGGACATGATTTTGTGACATTGTCCAGCGGAAATGTCCGCGATGAACTGTTGTCATCGCATGCATGGGCATTTACCGCCACCTCACGGTTTCAGAACTCCAAGCGATGCGCACGCGCCTGATGGCGTCGCTGCAGGACCGACTCGCTTCTCCCACATCCGCCGCGCACAACGGGCGCTCTGTTCAGTATCAACAGAACGTCGCTGAAATCCGCAAGGAAATCGCGGCGTTGAGCGAAGAGCTCGAAGCCCGCGGCGTCGGTGTTTCCGGTGGCGCGGTGCGCGGCCCGATCTACATCGTTTGAAGATGAGCCGCCGCAACCGCCGTCTCATGCACGCTGGCCCGCGCATCTCTGCGCCTGGCGCCAGCGGCCCCGCGGGCGCCGGGATGAACGCGCACGAAGCCGCGTCAACCAACGACCTGGCCCTGCATGGTTGGAACCCCATCGCCGGCAGCGCAGATGCGGATCTGCTGCCCGACCTCGACACGCTGACTGCACGCTCGCGCGACCTCGGCCGCAACAACGGCCTCATGGCCGGCGGCATGCAGACGATGCGCGACAACATCGTCGGATCGGTGCTGCGGCTCAGCGCGACGCCGGACTATCGCTTGCTCGGGTGGACGCGCGAGCAGAGCCGCGAATGGGGCAACCTCGTGGAGGCTAAGTTCCGCTCGTGGGCGGAGACCACCGAGTGCGACGCGGCGCGCACGCAGAACCTGCTCGGCCTCACGCTGCAAGCTCTCGGCGGCGCCATGCTCAACGGCGACGCGTTGGGCTTGCCGCTGTGGCTGCCCCGTCCTGGCACGCGCTGGAACACGCGCTTGATGATGGTCGAGGCAGACCGGCTCGCCACGCCCCTGGGCCTCGAGCATCGCGACGACATCCGCAAGGGCATCGAGTTCGACCGCTGGGGTGCGCCTGTGGCGTACCACATCCTCAAGCGCCATCCGGGCGATGTGTTCGCGTTCGGCTTCTATGGCATGACGCGAGAAGCGCAGCTCATGGAATGGGACCGCATTCCTGCTTTCACCGCGTGGGGCCGTCGCCGTGTCATCCACTTGCACGACAAGGAACGCACCGGCCAATCGCGCGGCAAGCCCGTTGTCACGGCCGTCATGCGCGAATTCCACATGGCCGGCAAGTACGCGGCGAACGAGCTGCAGGCCAGCCTCGCAAACTCGCTTGTTGCCGCGTTCCTCGAGTCGGACCTCGACCCGAACTCGGCCGCCGCTTTGTTCGGTGACAACCCGCGCGACCAGTGGAATGCATCGGTGGCGCAGACCCGCAACATCCGCCAGCTCAAGGGCGCGGCGGTCATTCCGCTGCCCGCCGGCGCGCGACTCTCCAGTTTCACGCCAGGCCGCCCGAATCAAGCCTTCGAGGCCTTCATGCTCGCCTCGCTGCGACACATCGCCGCCGGCATGAACCTGCCCTATGAGTTGCTGCTGAAGGACTTCAGCAAGTCGAACTACAGCAGCGCGCGTGCCGCCCTGCTCGAGGCCTGGCGTTACTTCCACGGCCGCCGCCGCTGGCTCACCGACTACTGGCTTCGGGCCATCTACGAACTGTGGTTCGAAGAGGCCGTGAACGCCGGCGAGATCGAGGCGCCCGGTTTCTATGAGAACCGCTACGCCTACCTGCGCGCGCGCTTCATCTTCGGTGGCCGTGGCTGGGTCGATCCAGTGAAAGAGGCGCAGGCCGCCGGGCTGCGCATCGAGATGGGCATCTCCACGCTCGAAAAGGAATGCGCGGAGCAGGGCGACGACTACGAAGAAATCATGGATCAGCGCGCCATCGAGTTGCGCATGGCCGCTGACCGCGGCCTCAACACCGCGCAGCCCATCGCCGTGGCTCTGGCTTCGGCCGGGCAGGGCAAGTCCGACGACGAAGAACAGGCTGGCGCATCCCAAGGGCAGAACGAGGAAACCGCCGCATGAAATACCCCCATCTCGCAGCGCGGATCTTCAACACGCCGCTGCTCATCCATCCGCAGAAGCTCGACGCCATCATTGCCGGCCTGAGCGACCGCTTGCTCGGCGCCATGCCGCTGATGGTCGCCTCGGCCGATGGCTTGCCCAAGCTGGCGCCCGAACTGTTCTCGACGCGGCGCGGCGAGCAGAGCGACCGCGGCTATCGCGTGGTCGAAGGCGTCGCGGTGCTCAACGTCAACGGCGCGTTGCTGCATCGCAGCCGCCTCGATGTGGCGGAGAGCACTTTCCTCGTGGGCTACAACGACCTGGCCGCCGACCTCGAGGATGCGATGAGCCATCCCGATGTGCACGCGGTGCTGCAGGTCTACGACAGCCCGGGTGGCGAGGCGCAGGGCGCATTCGAGTATGCGCAGCGCGTGTTCGATTTGCGCGGTCGCAAGCCCATGCAGGCCATTGCTGACGGCATGGCGCTGTCCGCCGCCTATCTGGGCGCCAGCGCAGCCGACGAAGTGGCGGTTACCGCAACCGGCTATGCCGGCTCCGTAGGTGTGGTCTCGCGGCACGTCGACTTCTCGCGCGCGCTCGATCAGGACGGCATCACCGTGACGCACATCTTCGCCGGTGCGCACAAGGTCGACGGTAACCCCTACGAGCCGCTGCCCGCCGACGTGCGCAGCGCCTGGCAAGCCGAGATTGACGGGCTCTACACGATGTTCGTGGATGCGGTCGCACGCCACCGCGGCATGGAAGCGGCGGCTGTGCGCAAGACGCAGGCCGCCAGCTATTCCGGCGTCGCGGCCGTGGCCTCTGGCCTGGCCGACCGCATCGCCACCACAGACCAACTGATTTCCGAACTGGCCGCCCAACGCGGCCGGTCCTTCCCTGTCGGGCCGACCGCCCGATCCAACGCCAACGACAAAGGAGCATCTATGTCCGGCATTTCCCCCAACGAGGCGGGCGGTCATCAAGCCGCAGCAGCCCCCGCCGGTGCGCCGGCAGTTCCCTCCGCCTTCACGCAGGCCAATGTGGATGCGGCACGCGCCGAAGGCCGCCAGGAGGGCGCGCTGACCGAGCGCACTCGCGTGAGCGGCATCTTCGCGCACGAGGCCGCGGCCGGGCGCACGCAGTTGGCCATTCAGTGCGTCACCAGCGGCCTGAGCGTCGAGCAAGCCGGCGCCGTTCTCGGTGCCGCACCGGTGGCTACCGCCGCGCCGGTGAATGCCTTCGCCACCGCCATGGCCGCGGTGGGCAATCCCGATGTCTCGGGCGTCGAGGCCGGCAGCGGCGCGCAGACCGACGAGGCCGCTCTCGCGAGCCAGATCGTCGCGAGCTTCCGCGGCTCGCGCTGATTCAACCATTCACAGGAGTTGCGAACATGAACTATCGCGCAAGTTTCTCGACGGAGGGCGTTTCTGCCTCCAAGGTGCTCGTGGCCGGCAACGCCCACCTGCTGGTGGGCCGCAAGGTCACGCTGCTGGCCGGCGCGGTCTACGCGGCCGGCACGGTGCTCGGCGTCATCACCGCTTCGAAGAAGCACACCGTCAGCGCCTCGGCCGCCGCCGATGGCAGCGAAGAGCCGGACCTGATTCTGGCCGAAACGGTCGACGCCACCGCGGGCGACCGGGAAGCGCTCGGCTATGCACGCGGCGACTTCAACACGAGCGCGCTCGTGCTCGGCGCGGGCCACACCGTTGCCAGCATCACCGAAGCCCTGCGCACCAAGGGCATCACCTTGCTGGCCGACGTGGCCTGACGCCCAGCACCCAGCAATCCAACCTCTCAATCAGGAGCAACTTTCATGGACATTTTTTCCATCGGCGTCCTCGCGCGTGTGATCGCCGAGCTTCCGGCCCCCGCGCCGTTCATCCTTAATTCGTTCTTCACGGCCATGCAGACCGAGACGAGCGAGGAAATCCACTTCGATGTCGAGAACGGTCGCCGCCGCCTGGCGCCGTTCGTCGCGCCCATCGTGGCCGGCAAGGTCGTGCAGTCGAAGGGCTTCGTCACGAAGACCTTCAAGCCCGCCTACATCAAGGACAAGCGCGTCTTCGACAGTTCGCGCCCGTTCAAGCGCGCCATCGGTGAGCGCATCGGTGGCGAGCTGTCGCCGGCGCAGCGCCTGCAGGCATTGCTCGCCACCGATCTGCAGGATCAGCTCGAGATGCTCGCCCGCCGTCAGGAAGTCATGGCTGTGGAAGCGCTGCGCACCGGCAAGGTCACCGTCAAGGGCGAACAGTATCCGACCGTGGTCGTGGACTTCGGTCGCCATGCCGACCTGACCGTCGAACTCTTGGCCGGCAACCGCTGGGGTGAAGCCGGCGTCGACCCGCTCGAAGACGTGCAGGCGTGGTCGATGGGTGTGACGCAGCATTCGGGCGCGGCCGGCAACACGCTCATCATGGACGTGAAGGCCTGGCAGCTCTTCAGCGCTGCGCCTTCGGTGCAGAAGCTGCTCGACCGCTTCCGTGGCGCCGACAAGCTCAACGCGACCGTGATCGGCGAGGGTGGTCGCTACATGGGCAATATCGGCGACTTCGATATCTGGGTCTATGCCGGCTGGTACGAAGACCCGGACACCGGCGCGCTGACGCCGTACCTGCCCGACCACACGGTGCTCATCACGAGCCCGGACCTCGAAGGCACGCGCGCCTATGGCGCGATCAAGGACGAAGAGTCCGGCTTTCAGGCCATGCCGTACTTCTCGAAGTCGTGGGTGGAGAAAGATCCGGCTGTGCGCCTGCTGCTGCTGCAATCGGCCCCGCTGCCGGTGCCGTACCGCGTCAACGCCTCGATGTCGGCCAAGGTTCGCTGAGGCCCCGAGCATGTCTGCGCGCGCGCCCTTCGCCGATATCGAAGCCATGGTGGATGCCGGGGTGCTCGGCCACCTGGCGAACGCCATCGCGACGGTGGCGGGCGTCGACGTGCCGGTCATCTTCGATGTGCCGTCCGCCCAGTCCTTCGACGGGCAGATCGACGCCAGCGCACCCGAATGCAGCGGGGCTGCCGAGCTGCTCGCGAATGTCGAGCGCGGAGACACCATCGTTCTGCGCGGGCGCAGCTACGAGGTGGTGACTGCGGAGTCCGATGGCGCCGGATTCATCCGCCTCGTGCTGGGGAGCCTCTGATGCTGGCGCTCGAACCCGCCATCGTGCAGCGGCTGCGCGCGAGCCTGGCCGAAGCGTGGACCGTGAAGGGCATGTTCTCCGACGCCGGAAAGCGAGAGCCCGACCTCTTCGCGTCCGTGATGTTTGGTGATGCGGATGTGCCGGCCAGCGAGGTGCCGGGAGTGCTGGTGCGGCCGTTGTGGCTTGTCACGCTCGTTGGCAGGCGCGCCGATGCAGAGGCCGCACCGCAGCTCGACAGCGCCTTCGCGCTCGTCATCGAGGCGCTTCACGGCTGGGCGCCTGGGCAGGTCGCGGGCAGGCGCTGGGAGCGTCTTCAACTGGTGCGCGTGAAGCCGCCACCTTTTCTCGAGAACGGCCTTGTCGGCATCGAACTCGCTTTTTCTACTTCCGCCCGCTTCGACGGGCAACCCTGAAAGGACATCGCTATGCCTATCTCGCACACCAAGACGGAACTGTCGGCCCCCCGCGGCCGGCTTCGCCTGGACATCATGAACGCCCTCGAGGAACTCACGGGCGAAGAAGAAATGGGCAACTGCCCGGCCTTCGTGCTGACCATCGATTCGGAGAAGGCCGAAGAATTCTCGGCCGAGAGCGCGGCCAGCGAACTCATCGGCACGCTGACCGGCAAGGTCAAGCGAACCGCCAAGATCACCTGCAACAACATGAGCATGGCGACCTATCAGCGCTTCCTCGCTGCGACGAGTGAAGTGGTGGTGCAGGCTGCCGTGGCGGTCACTGCCGAGCTGCGCACCGTTGTGCCCGGCAAGATCTATCAGCTGGGCCAGACGGCGGCGAACCCTATCGGGGTGCGCAATGTCACTGCCGTGACCGTCAAGTCCGAAGACGGCACCACGCCCTATGTGGCGGGAGAAGACTTCAACGTCGACCCCGAAACCGGCGCGGTGCAGATCATCGGCGGCGGTGGCATCACGGCCGGCGTCGTGCAGTTCGGCTACACGCCCGTGGCTGGCTCGTACACGCGCCTCAAGACCGGCGGCAACACGTCCTTCCTCTCCGCGATCCGCGTGGTCGCGGACAACGCGGCAGGCAGCAACAAGGACTGGTACATGCCCCGCTGCAATCTCACGCCGTCCGGCGATCTGCCCATCGTTTCGAACGAAGTCGAGTTCGTGAAGGTCGAGTTTGACGTTGACGTTCTCAAGTCCGCGAATGCGGAAGCAGTCTATGTCGGAGGCCGACCGGTCGCCTGATCGAACGCCCGTCCCCGCGCATCACCGCGGGGGCGTGATGACGCATGCGGCTTCGCACAGAGGCTCCATGCGCCGCCATCGCCCCACTCACCTGACCCTCTCTCCCAGTGGCCATTAAGCCGATTCAGATTCTCATCAATGCCAAGGACGATGCGTCCGCGGTATTCGACAAGCTGCAGGCCAAGATTGCAGCTGTCGGCGCGGCCATCCTCGGCTACTTCGGCGTCAAGGCATTCGTCGGCGCCATCAAGGGCGCAGCCGACCTCGAGGCGGCGCTGAGCAGGGTTCAGGCCGCGACGGATGCCAGCGCCGAGGAAATGAAGCTGCTGCGCAAGACGGCAGAAGAAGTCGGCGCCTCCGGCAAGTTCAGTGCAGTGGAGGCGGCGGGAGCGCTCGAGAACCTCGCCAAGTCTGGCCTGAGCGCCAAGGATGCCGTCGCCACGCTGCCCGCAGTCCTGAACCTGGCTGCGGCCGGCGACATTGAGCTCGCCACTTCAGCCGAGTACGTCACCAAGGCTGTCAACGGTCTCGGCCTTTCGTTCGCGGATGCAGGGCGGGTGGCCGACGTGCTCGCTAAGGGTGCAAACGCGACGAACACCAGCGTGACCGGTCTTGCGCAGGCGTTGAGCTACGCAGCGCCGCTGGCCAACTCGTTGGGGCTGAGTCTCGAAGAGACGGTCGCCATCATCGGCAAATTCGCTGACGCCGGCATCGATGCGGGCCGCGCTGGTACGGCGCTCAACAGCATCATGGCGCAGTTTGCTGACCCGGCCAGCAAGTTCCGAACGGAGCTTGCCGCCGCTGGCATCACGACGGTGGATTTCAGTACTGCCCTGCGTGAGCTTGGCAAGGGCGGGCCGGGCGTGAGCCGGGCCATCAATGCGGTGGGGACCGAGGCTGGGCCCGCACTGCGCGCGCTGCTGAATCAAGGCATCGGCAAGCTCGGCGAACTCACGCGTTCCCTCAAAGACTCCGAAGGCAGCGCTGCAGCGACCGCGAAGGTCATGCAGGAGAACCTGAACGGCGCTGTGAGCGGGCTGGGTCGCGCATGGGAGTACGTGACCAACACGCTGGGCACGCCCGTGTTGCCGGTCCTCACGAAAGCGGCCGAACAACTCGCCACCTCGTTGCGGGCCGCGGTCAGCGACGGGACGGTGGCCAAGTTCGGCACAGCCATTGCGACGGCGTTCCAGGCGGCCATCAAGTGGGTGCGGGACTTCGCGGCGAGTTTTGATTTCGGCGCGGCCACCTCGAGCGCATTGGCGTTCGCCGATCGGGTTGGTGCAACGCTTGAGGACCTGAGCCGCAGGGCGAAGACCACGAGCGAGGTTGTGCAAACCGCGTGGGGCGTCATGTCCGGCGGGGCCAACGTGCTCATCGGCGTCATCTTCAAGATCGCTGAGTCGTTCGCCGGCGTGACTTCGAACATCCTCAGCGGTGTTTCGCTCATCATCGAGGGCCTCTCGAAGATCTCCATTGGCAACGTCTCCGCTGCATTCAAGCAGGCCGCCGACGAGATCCGCGACTCTGCGCAGGGCATGGCCGGCGTCACGGAGGGGTATGCGCAACAAGCCAGCGCTGCATTCGATCGGGCTGCCGAAGGCGCAGAGTCAGCTCGCGCCGGATGGAAGGCGCTGACCACGGAAGCCGATGCATCCGCCGTCGCAGCGGCGACCGCTGAGAAGGCCTACACCGGGATGTCCACGACGCTGCAGGCCACGGCTGAGGCCAATGCTGCAGCGGCAGAGAAATCCCGCGTCACGGCTGTCGCCCACGCCGAGCAGGCCAAAAGGGCGCAGGAGGCGACGGCTGCACAGGAGGCGTTGCGGGCCGAATACGCGCAGGCGATTGCCACCGGCAATGTGCAGCGTGCGGCAGAGGTCATGGTCAAGCTCAAGGCTGCCACGGATGCCGCTGCCGCTGCTGCTGAGAACAACACGAAGAAGCAGGAGCAGCAGGCCAAAGCCATCGAAGCGGCGTTCGCGCGCATGGGCCTGCAGACGAAGGAATCGCTGCGCATCGCAGCCGAAACTGCGCGTCAGGACTTCGAACTCATCCGCGACAGCGGGCAGGCGAGCGCCGATGCCATCGCCGCAGCATGGGCGAAGGCCGCTGAAGCCGCCATCGCCGCCAACGATGGAGTGGTGCCCACGTGGGTTGCCGCGCAGGCTGCCGCAAAGGGCTACGAGGTGCAGGTGGATGAGGCAGGGCGCGCCACGCTGCAGCTCGTTCAGACGTCTGCGGCATTGAAGGGCTTGGCTGGAGGATTCGACAACGCCGCGAAAGCCGCACAGAACTACGGCAAGGCGGTCGGGGGTGTGCGCGCGCCCGGTGGCGCTGGCCCAGGCGGAGCCGCCGGCGGTGGCGCCGGCGCGCCGGGTGCTGTGCGCGGCGGGCGTCTGCCCAATGGCACCTACCTCCGGCCCGAGGACCAACTCGGCGTCATCGGCCCCAACCAGGTGGTGAAGTCGACGCAGATGAGCGGGGAAATGCGCGGCGCGGGCACCGACCTGGGCACGCGCACCGGCATCGCAGCCTTTCTCAAGGCCGCTGGCGTGGATGACGACTCGGTCGCGCGAAAGATCGCGAGCGAGTTTGCGGACTCGAAGGGAGACATTCCGTTCTTCGACAACCCGGGACAGAAGAAGTACGGCGGCGACGGCGGCACGCTCAGCATGGCGCTGCTCAAGGCAGCCGAGCAATACACGTTCGGCACCGCCAACAGCAAGGCGCAGCAGCCGTCGACCATCCCTCGGCCCGAATCCACGCGCAATGTGCGCGTGAACCTGAACCTTAACGGCCGGGACATGGGCGCTGTCAACACCGACGCTGCCGGGGCGGACGCCATTCAGGGGCTGCTCGCGCAGCTGGAGCAAGCCCGCGGCACCGCGGCATCGAGATAAGCAATGGCAACCTCCCAATTTCACACGCTCGGCGCGCTGCAGATTTCGCGCGGCATGGTCTGGATCGATGAGTTCTCGTGGAGCGCAGTCGAGAAGTCGGCAGAGTATTCCGTGACCGGCGCACTGCTCATCGACGCGGCCGTCAAGCAGGCGGGCCGTCCCATCACGCTGCGTGGCGATGCCGATGCCGGCTGGATTCGACGCAGCGTACTCGAGGGCCTGCGTGCCCTTGCCGCGAGCGATCCGGTAGGCGACCACCTGCTGACGCTGGCCGATGGCCGGACCTTCACTGTTCAGTTCGCCCCCGGCGCTCCCATCGAGGCGTCGCCGGTTTTGCGCCCCGAACTTCCGCCCGACACCCATCCCTACGTCGCGACGCTGCGACTTATCGAGGTCTGACACATGACAATTTTCAGCGGCGACCTCAAGCTCGTCAAAACCCAGGTGATGGCCGACGTGCCCGAGGGCGGTGGCGCGCCCACCGGCGTTGTCGTGCCTGACGGCACCAGCAACGCCATCTTCCCCGACGTGTCCGAACTGGACCGCGCGCTCGGCCGCGTGAAGCTGCGCAAACTGGCAGTGCATGTCGACACGGCCAACGTCGATGTGTACCAAGGGTCGAACGTCATCATTTCGGAGCCGCCCGACGACCCGAACATTTCGATGACAGCTTTCAGCACGGGCGAGACATTCGACCGGCGTGTCGAGGCCGTCTCGCGGATCGAGGCCTACCTGTCGATCGGCCCGCAGTACCCGGCGTACCTCTACGGCAACCACATCCAGCATCAGGACACGCTGCTCATCTTCCAGAAGACCAGCAATACGCCGCCGATCGGTGCCACGATGGTGCTCACGAAGCGCGAAGGCTTCCCCGACGAGTTCCGCCAGTACGTGCGGGTTATCGAGGCCGCCGCCGAAGAGCGGGAGTTCGAAGATGATCGCGGGCTGTTCAAGCGCTGGGTGCTCACGCTGCGGCTGGGCAACACGCTGGCGCAGGACTTTCCCGGCTTCGACATGTCGCGCTTCGACTACACGAAGGCCCAGATTGCGCAGCTCACCAAGCTGAGCGACACGGTCGTCGCGAACGCCGCGCGCTACTACGGCGTGACGCGCCTCGAAGAGCCTGCCAGCATCGGCGCCTTCACGATCAAGGGTGAATCCATGTTCACCCAACTGGTGCCATCGGCCCAGATCGAGACGCCGATCGCCGACGCGCGCATGAACCAACTGTCTGCGGCCGTGGTGTCTTCGGGCGGCGCTGTGGTGCAGAGCCTGAATGCGATCTTCTCGACGACGCAGAGCCTGTCCTTGGGCGGTGCCATCGCCCCGAGCACGCTGTCGATCGTGGCGGATGCAATCTCCGTGACGGACAGCGGCGGGCGCCTCCTGTCCGGCGGCGCAGAGGTCGGCACCATCGACTACGAGAACGGCATTGCCGCGCTCACGACCGAAGTGTTCGGCGGGGGCGGCCGGATCTTCACCATCACTTACGCGCCCGGCGCCGCCCCGCAGGCGGTCAGCCAGTCGCAGGGCTTCGAGGTCAAGGCCGAGACGCGGTCCCTGAGCTACGTTCGAACCATCGAACCGGCCCCTGCGCGCGGTACGCTGTCGATCAGCTACATGAGCCAAGGGCGTTGGTATGTGCTGCGCGAGCAGGGCGACGGCGCGATCAGGGGCCCCGACAGCAGCTTCGGCGCCGGCAACCTGAACTTCGACACCGGCACGGTCCTCGTGACCTTGGGCGCGCTGCCGGACGTGGGCAGCTTCGTCATCTACCAGTGGGTGGAGCCTGACGCAGCGCGGTCGAGCGAGGTGCTGACCCTCGACAACAACGGGCGCTTCTACTGGCCCTTCAACACCTCGGGCGTTTCGAGCCTTGAAGCCGGCGCGAAGGCGATCAAGCCCGGCGCGCTCACGATCGCGTGGAACGACGGCACAGCCCGGTCGGCGCAGGACGACGGTGCCGGCAGCATCACCGGCGATGCCACGGGCACGGTGAACTACGCGCGCGGCACCTTCCGGCTGAGCCCGAACCTGCTCCCTGCACCTGGCACGCCCATCACCGTGAACGTGGACACCGGCGCGAAGACCGCAGCCACGGTTTCCATCGTTGGTGGGTCGGGCGACCTCGGCGTGACGGGTATCACGCCGGGCTCGGTCGCTCTCGACGTAACGGGGCAGATCAAAGCTATCTACGAGGACAACCCAGTGGTGAACTGGGGTGCTGCGACCACGTACCGCATCGTCGATGACGCGGCGGGCGCGCTCGTGCTGCTACTCGGCGATGCGCGCCTCGTGGTCGGCAGCATCAACTACGCCGCCGGCACGTTCTCGTTGACCGCCAACACCGTCATCCCCACGCCGGTCGCGCTGCTTGCGACTGCTTGGGACAACGTCCTTCTGCGACGACCCGGTGACTTCATCGGCGACATCGTGGTTGCCTGAGGCACAACATGACCGATGTCACTCTCAACCCCCTCGATACCGGCGCTGCACTCAAGCGCGTCCCCTTCGCGTCAGTCGCGCTCAGCACGGTCCTGTCGATGAACCTTTCGGGCGTCGCCAGCGCGGCCGCGACGTTCTCGTCGGGCGCTGCGGGCGCCGAGGTGCTGTCCGGCGACATGGACCAGCTGCACCTGAAGACCAACGTCGCCAACGCATTTTCCCTGTCCGGCGTGCGGTTCAGCCGCGCAGGGCAGGACTACGTCGTCAAGGCCAGCGGCGCGGTGCAGATCAATCCCTCGCCAGTGACCGGCAACGGCACCACGGTCGGCACGATGACGCCCGCCCAGGGCGAGGTGGTGCTTGACTCGTGGGCGGCCGGTGGATCTCCTGCCGTAAGCAACTGGCGCGGGGTGGCGGGTGCGCCCGTCAACGGTCCCGATACACCCTTCAGCACCTACGCGATCACGTTCCGTGTGCCCACCGCGCCGCTGCGCACCGGCAGCGTCTCGATCCTCGGGACCATGCAGGACGGCACGACGTTCAACGTCACGGCCGACAGCGACGGATACATCAATGCGACGCGCGTCAAGGGCAAGGTCAACTACACCACGGGCGTCGTGATCATTGTCGGCGTCACGCCCACCTCCGCCGGCGGACAGACGCAAGCCGACCTGTCGTTCCTTGGGGTGCCGGGTGTCACCAACGCCTACGTCGACCTGATCCGCCAGGAGACCGTTCGCCTCAACGCCGTGGCCTTCACCTACCTGCCGCTGGACGCCGCCCTGCTGGGCATCGACCCTGTGCGTCTGCCGACAGACGGTCGCGTGCCGATCTTCCGGCCCGGCGGCGCGCATGTCATCGGCCACAAGGACACCACCACGCCCGCAACCGCGATCGTTGGCGGCACCGTGAATTGCGGCCGCACGCGCTTGTCGCGCGTGCGCGTGATCGGCAGCGACGGCGCCACGCAGCACACGGGCTACACGGTCGATCTGGAGGCAGGTGTCGTCACCTGGACCGATGTGACGGGCTTCGTGCAGCCGATGCGCGTGGAACACCGCATCGAGGACATGACGCAGACACGCGACGCCCAGATCAACGGGCAGCTGACGGGCATGCGCCCTTTGACGCACGACTATCCGGCCGGCTCCTACATCTCCAGCGCGCTCATCACGGGCGACCTGGCCGCCCGCGTGTCGCTGCTTTTCGACCAAGCCACCTGGAGTCCGCAGACCTTCGCCGACTCGCTGGTGGGCGATTCGGCGACCGCGACCTACAACGACATCGATTTCCCGGTCGAGGTCACGAATGCCGGGGCAGTCACAGAACGGTGGGCCTTCCGGTTCAAGTCGACGATGACGTTCGACATCATCGGTGAGCACCTGGGTGTGATCGGCGAGGGCAGCATCAACACCGAGACGGCGCCCATGAACAACAACGCCGGTGCGCCGTACCTGCGCATCCCTGTCGGCGGATGGGGTTCCGGCTGGGCGGTCGGCAACCTGCTCCGCGTCAACACCGTTGGCGCGCTGCCCACTTTCTGGCTCGCGCAAACCATCACCCCCGGCGCAGAAGCCGGCGAAGACTACTCGTTCGAAGTGCTCGTGCGCGGCGACGTGGACAACCCAATCATCTAAGGCCCTGACATGACTTCTCCCGTTGACACCTCTGTCAAGTACTTCACGAGCGCAATGGCCAACGCCCCCGTGCTGAGCGGCACCGTCGGCTCGATGATCGCGCTGCTCGACGCGTGCCTCAAAGACGGTTTCGACACGAAGACTCTGACCTCGCTCGTCGTCGTCGGCGGTGTTGCGACAGCGACCTACACCGGCACGCATGCATCGCTCGTCGACGCGGTCGTGCAGATCGCAGGCGTCACCGGTGGGCCGGCGGGCTTCGCGGGCCTGAACGGCGAGCAGAAGATCACCGGCATGCCAGGCGCGACGACACGCACGTTCGCGACTGCGCTGCCTGACGGCACCTACACCGGCACGATCACTATGAAGGTGGCGCCCGCCGGCTGGCTCAAGCCTTTCAGCGGCACGAACCTCGCAGCGTACAAGTCGGCCGATGTTGCATCGACCGGGATGCTCCTGCGAGTGGACGACACGGCCACAACGCAGTGCCGAGTGATCGGCTACGAGGCCATGTCGGATGTCAACACGGGTGCGGGTCCTTTCCCGACGACGGCGCAGATTTCAGGAGGAGGGTACTGGCCTAAAAGCACCGTGGCTACGTCGGCCCCGGTTGCGTGGGTGTTGGTCGCCGATGGCCGTACTTTCTTGATCCACATCGCCCCCGGTCTGCCGCAAAGCCCATCCTTTATGCAAGGCTGCACAAGAGGGTTTGGCGATGCCATCGCTCTCAAGCCGGGAGGCGATGCATTCGCATGTTTTCTGAGCCACTCGGTTCAACCCGGCTCTGCTTCGATGTACGACTCTGCGCTGGATGGCACGCAGGCGTCCGGCTACGCTGTCTTTCCTCGCTCTTTCGCTGGCGTGGGGTCCGCTGCACAGCACTTTTGCTTGCCGTACACCGGCCAGAACATTCTCTCGGGTACGGACCCCACGTTTGGTTCGTTTCCGAGCCTGGTGGATGGCTCACTCAAGCTCAGCCGACGCTATTTCACAACAACCGTCACCACGGCGCCGCCGCGGGCGGATTGCCCCGGTCTCGTGAGTTCCCCGCAGACTTTGCTTTTCGATAGCTTTCGCATGAACGACCGCATCCCAGGGGCCGGCGCTTTTGCGGGACGCACTCTCGTGGCGTTGAACCCGACGCAGGCTTCGATGTCCGGCACGCCGACCACTGGAAACACCGGGGCGTCTTTCGTCGACGTGACCGGCCCTTGGCGGTAACGCAGGATGGCCGCACATCGTTATTGGCGCGCGCTCGGTTTCGAGGCCTATGGACTTGTCGGCTTGGAGCTCAGCGAGTTCCATCTGCTCTCAGGAACTACACGCGTCGACGCATCGGCGACGTTGACGAGCAACATCGCGCCAACGTCGGGCGCGCTTGCGAATCTGCAGGATGACGACCTAACAACAGGGGCCCTGTGGTCGGCGAGCGCCGTTTCGGCACTTGTGATGGCGTGGGATGCGGGCGTCGGAAATTCGATGGACGTGTCGGACATCCGGTTCGGCTCGGGCAGCGATGCCGTGAAGTTCCCATTGGCCGCACGTCTTCAATTCTCGGACGACGCTTCGACCTGGACCGACCTTCTCCTGCTGGCAGGCTTCACCTGGCCCGGGCCCCGTGCAAAAACGGACAGTGTCGACGCCACAAACGTATGGTCCTTTGTGGATCGCGCGCGGACATGGTCGACTTTGAGCGCGGATCAGTTGGTGCTCGGAACGGCCAACGCAACCTCGGGCAAAGGCCTGGTCTACAAGTCCACGGGGAAGCTTCAATTTGAGGTGACGGTCACTTCGATTGCGCCGTCCGCAGACTTTGCCGTAGGAGTGGGCACCGCAGCAGCCAACCCGAGCACCTACGTGGGCAGCGGCGCCGGGAGCTACGGATACAACCGCAACGGCAACAAATACCTCGCGGGGGCGGCTACGCCCTACGGCACTGGATTCGTTGCGGGGGACGTGATCGGAGTCGTGATCGACTTTGCCGTGGGGTCCTTGACGTTCTATAGGAATGGTGTGTCTCAGGGCGTGGCGAGCGCCACGGGGCTGCTGGGCTTGACCTTGGTGCCCTACGTGGGGACGACCAGTGCCGCACAGGCGATGTCGACTGCGACGTTGAAAGGCTCGGGCTTCACCTACCCGGTGGCGGGGGTGTCCGACTGGTCGGAAGCACCTCTGATTCGACGCCACAACATCATGAGGGGGCGCGCTGCGCTGGCCAGCGACATCGTGAGTATCAACACGCTCGCAAGTATTGTGAAACCTCTCTCGGCGATGGTCCTCGACCACTTGGGAAAGAGCCGGCGAGAGTACAACTACACCGACTCTTGGGCGCTTGGCGTCGGTCGGATCAACGGAACGGTCAAAGAGGACGGCTCGCCCGACGTGCCCGTGCGCCGATTGGTTCGGCTCATCCGCGAACAGGACGGTACGGTCATTCGGGAGCAGTGGAGTGACCGTGTCACGGGTGCCTATCAGTTTGACTACGTCGACGAGCGCAAGCGGTACACCGTCATCAGCTACGACTACGAGCATGACCATCGGGCGGTAGTTGGCGACAACCTCGCGCCCGATCTCATCGAGACGCCCGTCACCCCTGTGCCCGAGTTGGCACTGAGAGGTGCGTCACCGCTTCAGGAGATCACCACGGCCACGGCGATCGCGCTGGTCGTACCGAACACGACGCAGGTGGGCGACCTTCTTGTCGCCATCGTTTCCGTTCGGTCGTCGGCCGCCGCGACGCCCGCCGGCTGGACATTGCGTTCGTCGTCGGGCGGGGCCACGGGCTCGGGCGCAACAACCGAGGTTCACGTCTACACGAAGACCGCGGTCGCGGGAGACGGCAGCACGACCGCGAGCTACACCTTCGGGCAGACGAGCAATCTGCGGTTGCAAGGGCAGATGCTGGCGCTCTCAAGCCCGACCGGCACCCCGGCGTTTGCAACCGAAGGGCACCTCGTCAAGAACAGCACGAGCGACGCCTTCGTTGCAGTGCCGTCTGTGTCCTCGGCGGTCAGCAAGAACCAAATCGCCATCGCAGCCGCGACCTTCGTGGGCTACATCGGACAGGCAAAGATTTACTCGCTTGGCTGGACCGAGATCCCGCGCCCGCTGTCTTTGAGCAATGACAACCGCCTGGCGGTCGCATGGCGCCTTCTCAGCGTGTCGGAGGTGACGACAGGGCTTGCGACTACCGATCAGGTGACACCGGGCAATGCCATGACCTCCAGCGTCCTCATCTTCACGGACCCCTGAACTATGGCCTTCACGCACACCGTTGCCACAAACGACGCCATGCTGCTCGGCGTGGCAGCTCTGCTCGACGCGGATGCAGAGCCCGCCTATGCCATCCTGTACGAGGGCGTGACGGCTCTCGTGACGATGATCTTCGCGAAGCCGGCCGCCTCACTGGTCGCCCACGAGTTGGTCTTCGCGCAAGGGGACGCCACGGGCGACTTCATTCTTGAGCAAGGCGAGGCCGATGGCTTCGAGCTCTACAACGGTGCCGGCGCGTTGCTCGGCATAGGGGACGTGACCGACACGTTGGGTTCTGGCGCGCTCAAGGTCAGCGGCACCACGGGGACGCTGCTCTATGCCGGCGCCCGTGCGATCCTGGCCGAGCTGAAGATGGCGTGACGTGGCATCCGTCGACCTCGTCTTCCGCGCCGCGCCGCTTGCGCAGCCTGCACACCTCGTCTTCGGTGACGACGGCAGCAATCCGATCACCGATGCGCTCATCAGTGGCGCGATCACGCTTGCGAAGCCGACCCTGTCGGGCCGTGTTGCGCTCGGCATCGGTGTGTCGGGCGCGGTCGTGCTCACCAAGCCCACTTTGTCCGGCGAGGTCGTCTATCACTCGGACACGCAGCGGCCCCTTGTCGGCCGCACGCGCGCTCGTTTCCAAGACGCGTTGCCGATGGCTGTGGGCACGCAGGACCGAGCCCAGCGTGCGGCGCGCCTGCCTGTCGCCACAGAGGCCCGGTTTCAGTCTGCAGTCCCGCTGCGCGTTGGCGTGCGGGCGCGATGGGCCGACACGCAGCGCACCAGGCGTGCCTCGCGAGATCGGTTCCAAGAAGGAATGCCGCTGGGCATATCGGCCGTCTCGCGCTTTCAAGATTCACAGCGGCTACCGCTCGCCCGCGCCGTTCGGTTTCAAAACGGAGCACCGCTCGGCACGTCGGCCGTCGTGCGCTTTCAGGACGGGCGGAAGATCCGCAATCAAGCGCGAACCCGCTGCCAAGACGCGATCGCGCTGCACGCGGCCTTCGCAGAGCACGATGGCTATGGCCGTCCGATCGAGGTGGGCTCCCGCACCCGCTACCAAGACGCGATCAGGCCAGCCCCTGGCCTCAGTGACACGCCCATCCCACCCCGACCGGAGCCGTGCTACGTGCCCACCGGCAACCTCGTGTTCTCGGCGCTGTGGAGCGCGGACACCAACCTCGTTTTCATCTGCGAACGCCACGGGCCACGGCCCAGTGAGCCGGTCGTTGTTCCAGTTCGGAGGGTATACGTCGTGGAAAACCACATCACGCTGCACCGGGTAGACACCGGCGCAGCCATCGAGGCGGACGCCTTCAGCATGAGTCTCGATGTGGACTCGTGGACCTGGGCTTGGAGTGCGTCGCTGCCAGCCAGTGCTCTTGCGCTGATCGAGCCCGCCGGCGACGGCGACCCCGTTGATATCGAGACGACGGTCAACGGCGTGGCCTTCCGGTTGTGCGCCGAGAGCTACAGCCGAGAGCGCAGCTTTGGCAAGGCGCGCATTCGAGTGCAGGGCAGAGGGCGCAGCGCGATCCTTGATGCACCGTACGCGCCCACGTTGAACCACTTCAGCGCCGCCACGCTGTCCGCTCAGCAGCTCGCGGCGCTTGCGCTGACCATCAACGGTGTGGGCATCGGCTGGGATGTGGCATGGGGCCTCGAGGATTGGGGCGTGCCCGGCGGCACCTGGAACGTTCAGGGCAGCTACATCGCCGCGGTGCAGGACATCGTCCGCGCCGCCGGCGGCTACGTGCAGCCGCACCGCACGGACGCGACGCTGCGCGTGCTGCCCCGCTACCCGGCGACGCCGTGGACCTGGCACACGCTCACGCCCGACTTCGAGCTGCCGAGCGCCATCGCCAGCGTCGAGGGCATCGACTGGCGCAGCCTGCCGGCCTACGACCGCATCTTCGTTGGCGGCACCACTGGCGCAGGCGTGCTCGGGCAGGTGACGCGCGCAGGCACCGCGGGCGGCTCCGTCGCGCCAATGGTCACGCACCCGCTGATCACCAACGCGATCGCGGCACGGCAGCGAGGCCTTGCCGAACTCTCGAACACCGGCCGCCAGGCGCTCGTGACGCTGCGCATGCCCGTGCTGGCCGAGACCGGAATCATCCAGCCAGGTGCGCTCGTGCGCTACGTCGACGGGCCCGTCACGCGGCTCGGCCTCGTGCGCAGCACGGCCTTGAACTGGGATCGGCCGGTGCTGCGCCAGACGATCGGCCTTGAGACACACGTGAACTGACCCATGCGAAACATCTACCGCGTCTTCCTCGACCTGCTGCCGGCGCGCCCGCTGCAGGTCGGAACCATCACCGCGCTCGACGGCGAGGTGGCCACCGTCACGCTACCAGGGGGCGGACTGCTGACGGCCAGAGGCGCGGGTGCGATTGGTGACACGGTCTTCGTGCGCGACGGTGCGATCGAAGGCGAAGCGCCGTCACTGCCTGTCGAGGTCATTGAAATCTAAAGAGAAGGGGTACCTCATGGACATGGGCGACATCGCCGGCAATCCGATCGCACAGCTTGCGTTCCTCATTCTCTCGGCCGCCGGCGGCTATCAGGTGTGGCGCAAGCAGCAGCCAACCGATGCGAAGGAGCGGGCCGACAGCGAGGGGCAGATTGCCGCGCTCGGCACGTGGAAGGAGCTGCTCGAAGGCGAGCGCGCGGCGCGCGTGAAAGCCGAAGAGCGGGCCGACAAGTTCGCGGCCGAACGAAACGAAGCGTTGAAAGAGCTGTGGGAGATGAGGGGGCAGCTCAAGGCAATGAACGAAACCCTCGCCGCGCAAACGACCGAACTCGCCTCGCTGCGCGATCAGGTTCGTCAATTGAAGGAGCAGATCCATGCACAGTGATTCAGACAGCGCGCCGCTCGAGGACCTGCCGCGGGTCCGGCCGCCGCGCCAGTGGCGCCGGCTCTTCGAGACGCTATGCGTCATCGGAAGTCTCTTCCTCGGCGGCTTCGGTTCGGGCTACTTCTGGTCGACGCGCAACGCCGATGCGCAGCTACTGCGTCAGCGCAGCGACCACCTGGCCGAAATCGAGCGTCTGCAGCAGGCCTACGGGCAACGCATCGACCGCGCTGCTGGTGCCGTCGCTGATGCAGCCGTGGCTACTACCAATGCGGCAATGGCGACGACCAACGCAGCGGAAGCCGTGGGCGAGGCTGCGGATCAGGTCGGCACCGCGGCGAAAACGGCCACTTCCGCGGCGATCACCGCCAAGGCCGCGGCGAAGGCCACGGCCGCTGTACCCGTGCCGTCGTCGGCCGGGGCGGTCAACAGCACCATCAAGCGCGCGAACGAGAGATTGCAAGGGGGGCGCCCATGAAGGCCGTCGCCATCGTTTGGATTGCGCTGGTGTTGGTGGCCTGCGCATCGCCGCCGGCGCCAGTCGTTCGCGACTGCCCGGCCCTCCCGGTGCTCCCGGCCAGCCCGACCGCAGCGCAGCGCGGCCAGCACACCGAGGCCCTCGTCGCGCTCTATCTGCGCTGCGCGGGCGTGACGCCATGAATCGACTTTTCAACAAACTCTTGCCGGAGCTCTATTGCCCATGATCGACATCCAAACTCTCATCGACTGCACCGGTGCCGCGCGCGCGAATGCTGAGCGCTATGCCTGGCACCTCAATGACGGCATCGAGCGATTCGGCATCGCCTCGGCGAGCGCGGTCGCCTGTTTGCTCGGGCAGGTGGCCATCGAGTCCGAGGGCCGCGAGGGGCCGCTGTCGGTGGTCGAGGAAGACCTCTACTACACCTCGCCCGACCGGCTGCGCAAGATTTTTCCGAGCTTTTTCGTCAACGGCCGCTTCCGGGCCGAGGACTATGTGCGCAATCCGAAGGCGCTGAGCGAGGTTCGCTATGCAGGCTTCCACGGTCGCGGTCTCATCCAGCTCACCTGGCTCGACGCGTATCGGGCGGCCAGCGATGCGCTGGGGTTCGACTACGTGGGCAGTCCGGGCCTTGTGCTCGAGCCTCGGCACGCGGCGCTTACGGCGTGCTGGTTCTTTGCGGCCTACAAGGGCTGCTTGCCCGCGGCCGAGCGGGGCGATGTCTATGAGGTCACTGGCCGTGTGAATGGCGCAGCGCGCCTCAAATTGGCCGAGCGCAAGGCGATCACATCGCGCGCGTACAAGGTGCTGAGCAAATGAGCGCCGTGTCCCGAATCCTGCGTGATGCAGAGGGTGGCCGGCTCACATTCTGGTGTCCTGGCTGCGACGGTGCGCATCAGGTTGCCGTAGGCCCAGAGCTTCACGAGAACGATGCGCGCTGGGGATACAACGGCAATCCCGAGGCTCCGACGTTCACGCCTTCCATTCTCGTGCGCTCGGAGACTTGGACGCCGCCCGTGACGGCTGAGAACCTCGAGGAATGGCGGCGCGCGCCATGGCCTCAAGCGAAGGTGCCCACGGGGTGCCACTCGTATGTGACGGATGGCCGCATCCAGTTCCTCGGGGACTGCACGCATGCGCTTGCTGGACAGACCGTCGACCTTCCCGACTGGGCTGACGTATGACGAAAATTCTCGACATCGTTCCATCGTGGTTGTGGGCGCTGCTGCTGGTGTTGGCCCTGGCCGTGGTGGGCCTCGAGCGCACGCAGGTACTCAAGGCGCGGGCGGATGTGTCCAAGGCGCTGAAAGCCGTCTCCGATGAAAAGCTCGACCGCCAGACCGAGAACACCCGGCGCGCGCTTGCCGCGCTCGAGGACCTGCAACTCGTGCTCGCAATGCAGGCCGCCCATGCCAAAACTCAACAGGAAAACGTCAATGTCTATGAAAAGAAACTGGCCGCGCTCGATGGCCGCCGCCGTGTTGCTGCTGGCGATGCTGAGCGGATGCGCAAGCAATTCGCCGACTTCGCCGCCCGTGATCGGGACCAAGCCGCAAGCGACCCTGTTGCCTGCCAGCGTCTCGCAGATCGATCCGCGGTCCTCGGAGGTCTGGCTGCGCGAGGTGCAGAGCTACTTCGAAGCGGTCGACTCATTGTTGAGCAGCGAGACGCCGAAGTAGGGGTGTTGCTGGGGATCGTCGGAAATGATCGTGCACTGATGGGGCCGGCGCCGCGATAAACTTCGGGCTGATCGGGGCCTGAGAATCCCGACAGCGCCGACGCTACGTCGGCGCGTCGCCAGTCGGTCGAGCCGCTGGCGCCCGAGCTGCGCCAAGCGTCAACGGGGGATCACTTCAACGTGAAACCTAATGACGCGCAAAGCCAAACTCCGCGTGCTCCGTGAGAGCGCATTCTCGGCCCAAGGCCATCTTTGTTTCTACTGCCGGCACCCGATGTGGCGCGAAGGCGCGAAAGCGTTCGCGGCCGAGCATGGAATCTCGCGCGACCAGGCGCGAATGTTTCGACTGACTGCCGAGCACTTGACCGCGCAGATGGAAGGCGGGCGCACCATCGCTTCCAACATCGTGGCTGCTTGCCGCTACTGCAATCATGGCCGCCATGCGCTGTTCCCCAATAGGGCTCCCGACCCTGAGACCTATTCGGCTTTCGTGTTGCTCAGCGTCGCCGCTGGCCTTTGGCATGGGAAGGGAGCGGAGTCGGCTTTGCCGTGCGCAATGGTGGGGTGACGAGCGCCGGGAGACAATCCGGTTCTTTTCGAGGGAGTGCCGCTTGCCAACATCAGCCTACTCAAACAACTTTCGAGGGGAGTTCGACGTGTCGCAACTCCTGGGCCTCTTGGGTCACGCTGTTGACAGCGCTCAAAGTCTCGAGGTAATTCCTCAAGCGTTGCGTGATCAGGTGGCCGCCGATGTCGTCTGTCCCAGTTGCGGAGTAGGCGGGGCGAAGATGGTTCAGGCCGGGCGCAATCGCAAAACTGGCAGCCCCGTCAGCCAAGCGCATTTCCGCTTCCAATCCAATGCAGGAGGCAACGCGCACGACCCGCTTTGTGACTTCTACGATGACCGCGCTGGAAACAAGGGCGGCGACCACCTCATCGACTTTCGAAGCGCCCGATCCGAGCTCACCAGGCTGGTCGGAAGGCTTGTCTGCAGGGGCATCGCGCTCGAGTTGTTCTCGCAGCAGACGATGCGAGACATGCGGCAATGGTTCTTGAGTGTGAGGCGGGCAAATCAAGTGGTGATTCTGGACGTCGCGGAGAAAGTCGAGTGGTGCACCAGGGTGATCGCGCTGCGTGGAATCGGATCAGGTGATGTGGCTTTCCAGCCGGCGTTCGCAGAGATGCCAAACTTCAACTGGAAGGCCGAAGCGCGCCGAAGGGTTGAGGGTTGGCACCAGGCTTCTTTCAATCTCATCCATGGTCACTTTGGCGCTTTCTTCGCCGCGGGCAGCCTCAGTCGCATACGAGCGCTCGCACGCACCTATGAGGGAGTGCCGTTCTTCGACGTGAGGGTATTGGCCGATAAGTATCAATCCACCATTGCGCTCGCGCGGTTTATGTGCTCGCAATTGGACTTGGATAGGTCGCTTTGGGTCCATCTGCATCGCCACAAGGCGCCGGCGCCCTCGGTTGCCGCCATGGTGGCCTTCGCGGCTCTCTTGCTTTACATCTCGGAGTGGGACTCATCCAAGGCGGCCGAGCTCTTCGTGCGCATCGCTGTTTCGGATTTGCCGTTTGATCCGTTGGCCGGAAATCTCATCGGCCTGAACCCGTTCCATGACTTTCTCGCATGGGAGGCAATCATGATTGCTTCCGAAGTTCATATGCTGCGCGTCTCGGAAGAGTCGATGGACTCGCTGCTGCTGCGCGCGGAGGCCGAATTGCAGCAGGAGCATGAGACCTGGCGCCGGACCACCGGCGGATTTCGTTAGCAATGAAGCGTCTGGTCTGGGCGGTGCTTCATCAGCGGCCCTAGCACCCTCTTTGGAGGGGCGGAAAGTGACGAAGGCGCGCTTCAGAGGCGGATCTTCGATTCGTCAATGGGGGTTCTCTCGCTTCTCTCGGAGTTGAATTGCTACGGAAATAGAGATTGTCGTGAATGGATTTGCAAAAAATTAAGAAAGGATTTTGAAATGGAGGAAATTTGGGGCTTGCTGCGAGAGGATGCAATAATTCTTGAGGCGAAATTTAGAAAAGCATCGGCCGAGGGAAAGGGGACCTCTCAGGAGGTTGCAGATTTCCGCGAGCATGCGCTGCAGGATCTTGTGCAAAGATTTTTCCCATTTCCTTTTCGTGTTACGAAGGGGAAGGTTCGAGATTCTTTTGGTGCAATCGCGGATTCAGTTGATTGTGTTGTGTGTAATCCGACTCACCCGTTTACAGTGGATTCGCATGGAAAATTTTCGATTCTCTTGGCGGAGGGCGTGGAGTCGGCAATAGAAGTTAAACCTGATTTGAGTCAATTGGTTGAGCTAAATCGAGGGCTTGAGCAGGGGCTGTCGATCAAGAAATTGCGACGTTCGATAGTTCCCGTTCTTGAGCATTCGGGATGGGGCTACGAAAGAGCATCTCGTGTGCCTTTTGTGATCTTTGCCATGAAGTGCAAAGCAGATCCCTTGAATACTGGGCGAGAAATAATTGATTTCTATCGAGAGCGCGCCGTCGCGCCGTTAGATCAGGCGGACTTCATTGCGGTAAATGGAGTTGGAATCTTCATGAATAATTCGAATCCAGCGCAAAATGCTTGGAATGTACGCCAACCTCCCGATGCTCCGAAGGCTGGTTGGTATTTTGAAGAGTGGGCGGAAAATACCTTGGCAGGTCTAATTTGGCGGCTTCAGGATTTGGCGCCATCTGCAATTAGGATGCAACAGGGGTATTTTAAAAAATACCTGCACCCTATCGGTGGAAAACTGGGGGTCAGTTCTGTGCGCTACATCGGTCAGCCGGTTCCGATTCCTGGGTAAGGTCAGTCAGCAAAGTAGTTTTTCGTTCACGTTTGGACTTCGGCGCCGTACCGCGCAGCAACGATAGCTCGTCCGACAGCAATCCTGGGGTTCGAGCCCTCCTGCCAAGGCCCGCGGCCCTCCGGTAGCCGGCCACCGGGTCGGCCCACCACGATCGAGCACCATTGGTAGGCCTTGCCGGGCATGGGCGCGACGTGGATCGACTCGCGCTCGAGCAACTGGTCGAAGCCCGGCCAGGAGGTGGTGTACGCCGTGCCCGGCTCGTCGCCCAGGGCCTTCGCGATCCAGGCGTGCAGGGCGGCGCCGGCCAGCTCCGAGGTCTTCATTCCTCGGTTGAGACGAGCGACACCTCGGTGCCGTCGGCGGCGATCATGACGCCCGGCGTGCTGTCGGAAACTTCTATGCGCACGCCCATGTGCTCGAATCCATCGATGTTGGGGCCGCCGATGCCCTTCTTGCGCGTCTCCACGTAAACCGTGTGCTGCTCGGGCGTGAGGATGAATTTCTGGGGGTAGGCGTTGCCGTTCGCGCGCCAGTGCGCGATCAGCTTTTCGGTCATTGGGAGGTAGAGGCTTTGCATGGTGATCAGCCGCGCAGGATCTCGACAGGGCCGATGCCGCTGTAGACCGTCTCTCCGGTTTTCAGGTTGGTCACGACCCAGTGCTCGCCGGCCGCGCCGGGCGCGACCTTGTAGTCGCCGAGGGAGAGGGGAAGAGGGTGGTCGTCGCGCGCGGCGCCGCCGTACCAGACGGGCGTGCGCAGGATCGTGGTGGCTTCGGAGAAAAAGTCAGTCTGGCTCATGATCGAATTGTCGCTGTCGGCCCGCGGCGGCGCGGCGATACCACCCCTGGGTTGTATTCCGTGTTTACCGCCTGTGGGTGGTATTCCATCGATCATCGCGGCAGGGGGTAGGGCGGCAGCCCGTAGCCGACTCGGAATGCAGCGTCGTCCGCCGCGGCTTCGGGCTGCAGCTCGCACACCCATTCCTGGATCACCCAGCAGAACTCATCGCACTCGTAGCCGGAAAATTTCAATTCGATGCCGCCTGCGGAGATCAGGCGCGGCTCGAAGAGCAGGATCTCGCCGTCCTTGCCGCCGGACAGCGACAGGACCACCACCTTGCGCTCGTCGGGCGCCTCCCTGACCCTGGTGGTCATCGTTCCAGTGACTGGTGGCGCTTGTCGGTTCCAAGGCTGAATGCGCCCCTTGATGCGCCTTGTCCAAACTGTCGCTTTCACGGGGCCTCATCGCTCTTTGCTGTCTTCGGCAACAAGGCCGGGATTCCATACATCACGGCGCGGATGTGGTCGCCAGCGTTGCACTCGAGGTCGCCGTACCGGTCGCCAATGCGAGCACATCGCGCAACGACCTGTTCGGCGAAATCGAGCAGCGACGGGCGCATCGGTTCAGCCGGGCCCAGCTCGCCGGAAAACCGCGCGAAGGCTGTGAACTCGTCTTCAATTTCCATCGCCTTCGCGCACCCGCGCCTCGACAGTCTTCATTGCCGCCGCTCAGTCGATCCGAACAGTGCGCGGATGTAGTCGCCGGGCCTGACTTCGGCGTCCACGGGTCGATGGTCGATGGCCGCGGCGCACAGCTCTGCGATCTCGTGCCCGAAGGCCATCTGGTCCTGGTCGAGAGGGTCGCCCATCATGATGAGCCCGGAATCGACCGCCGCCTGGGTGAAGAAGGACTTGGGATCGCGCACAAGCTGTTCAGTCTCGGGCGAGTTCTTGAAGTGCAGCTGCGCCACTTCGGCGGGCGGCCTGTCGCCCACGACGGAGTGGAGCGTCTTGCCTTGGAAGATCAACTCCTCGTAGTCGGCGCGGCCATCTGCGAGAAGAACCCATTCGGCAGCAAAGGAGGAAATCCATTGCTCGCGCGGGAGGGGTACTGTGGTTTCGTCCATGTTGAACTCCTAAAAAATACTGGTTGGATATACAGTATCTTCCCGCCCATGGCGCGCCGTCAACAGGCATCCGAGAGCAGAATGAGACCATGTGTACTCGTTACATTTCCCCCGAAGATCGCGAGATGGAGGCTGCCTGGCACATCGGCGCCCGGAACGCCGATCGCTGGATGCGCAGCATGCGGCCGCTCAGCATGGGCCCGTTCATGCGGCGCGCCCGGGACGTGGCCGACTACGAGCGGGAACTTGTGGTCGGGCAGTGGGGCCTGATCCCAGCCTTCTCGACGAGCCATATCCCGCAGACCAAGCCGCGCAAAGGCGAGACGAAGGGCAAGCGACTGTCCACCTACAACGCCCGTTTCGCCGGCATCGAGAAGAAGCCCTCGTTCAAGGACGCCTGGACGCATGGGCGGCGCTGCATCATCCCGGCCACCAGCTTCGACGAGCCTTGTTGGGAGAGCGGAAAGAACGAGTGGTGGCGGTTCCATCGCGCGGACGGGCGCCCCTGGGGGCTGGCTGGCCTGTGGAGCAACTGGCTCGACTACGAGACAGAGGTGATGTGGGAGAGCTTCACCATGCTCACGCTCAATGCGAACCTGCATCCGATCATGGCGCGCATGCACAAGCCCGAGATCGACAGGGCGACGAAGAAGCCGCTCGAGATGCAAGACAAGCGCTCGGTGGTGGCCATCGAAGAGCACGATTTCGACCGGTGGCTGACTTGCACGACGGAGGAGGCTCGCGAAATGATGCAGCTGATCCCCGTCGACCTGATCGCTGCAGCGCCTGCGCCGGTCGGCGAGACCTCCGACGGCGACGCGGCACCAGATGACCTGACGGCGGCCGAAGAGCTTTTCTGACCGCGGCTAGCGCTGCCACCAGGGGCCCGGGCAGCGGGCACGCCAGGGCCCCGTCGCCTTCAGGTGCGGCGCTCGGCCGCGGGCCGCATGCTCGCGCTCTACGAACTCGGCGGGCTCGAACATCAGGACGATGTAGGCAATTTGTGCCATCTGCCGTGGGTCGACGTTGAGCGCGAGCGGAAAGATCGCATGGCAGATCTCGTTGAGCCAGTGGCCGTCGACCTCGCCCGAGCACTGGTCGTGCAGCTCTTCCTTGAACTCGTGCCACCAGGCCTCCCGGTCGGTCAGGGCGCGGCCGGCGATCACGATGGGGCTCGCGGGCTTCCACATGGGCGCATGCTACTGCCCTTGCCGTCGAAATGGGGTGTTCGGTGCGCGGCGATCCAGGGGGAAAACGCCTGACAAACGCGCAAGTCTCAGAGGGAGGCAGATGCTCATTTCCCCGATTTTTGGGCTGTGAGTTTGTCAGACGTTTGCCGGCAATCCTGTGCTGTGACAGTTGCTTGGCCGGTTTCCAACACCCTCATGGGGTGCAAGGGGTCGAAGGTTCGAATCCTTTCACACCGACCAAAATTGACAGGGGTTAGCAGCGTAGTAGTTGCTAACCCCTTCGTCATTTCTGCTGCCCATGCAGCTAGAGGTCCCCTCAATCGTGACGCTTCGACCTCGTCGAGATGTCAGCACGACCGCCAGAGCGCGAAGACATTTCCCAAGGAAATGGACCGGCCACTGGGGCTAGGCTAAGGGCCCGGCGCTCGCTCGGGGAATCGGAGTGGCGCCAACAGAAACACACATCAAGCCGCTGCTCAGTTGAGCGGCGGCTTTTTCTTTATGCGTCCAGTGGAGGCGCGTTTCCGGATGCGCAAATCCTTCCGCGAGTTGTGGGCGAAGTTCCAAGGGCATGTGCCGCGCGGCTTGCACCATCCGATTCATCAGGGCGTGCCTGTCCTTGCACGTGTCATTTGCGCCAGGGTCGCACTGGTCAAGGCTCTCACCCCGATGCGCATCGCGGATTCATCGACGGTGAACAACGGCGAATGATTGGTCGGGCCGGCCCGATCGGGGTACGGCGAGGCGTTCAGAATCCAGAACACCACCGGCACGCCCGTGCCGCCGAAGGCGCCAAAGTCTTCCGATCCCATTGACGGCAAGATCTCCGTGACCTTGTCTTTTCCTGCTGCAGCCTTCAATGCATCGACGAGCGCCATCGTGGTCGGGGCATCGTTGACAAGCACGCCGTAGCCCCCACCGGTATCGATGCGCACATCGGCCTTGACGCCGTAGCTGGCCGCGATGTGCTCGGCCTTCATGCGAATCTGCTCGTGGGCGACTTTCTGGTTTTGCGCCGACAGCGCGCGTACCGTGCCCGAGAGTTCTGCGGTCTCGGGCAGGATGTTGAAGCGGTTGCCACTTTGCAGCATGCCTACCGTCACCACGGTGGCACCTCCATCGATCGTCGGGTTGGTGCGGTGGCTGACGATGTTCTGCAAACCCAGGGCAATTTCCGCCGCCGCCAACATGGGAGAGTTGGCCGCCCATGGCGCGGCACCGTGCCCACCAGCCCCGTTGAGCTTGATGTTGAACACGTCGATGCTGGCCAGCATGGCACCAGGTCGATAGGAGATGGAGCCCTTGGGCGCTTGTGCGCCGATGTGCTGGCCCAACACGACATCGACCTTGGGATTGTCCAGAACGCCGGCCTTGACCATTGCCAGCGCGCCGCTGGGGTTTTCGGCGCCGGGGCCGATCTCTTCGGCTGGTTGGAACAGGAAGACCACCGTGCCGGGCAGATCCTCTCGCATGGCCGAAAGGGCTTGAGCCGCGCCCAGCAACATGGCTACGTGTGTGTCGTGGCCGCAGACATGCGACACCGAAACTTCCTGGCCACGCCACAGGGCCTTGGCCGTTGAACGGAACGGCAGGTCGTTGCGCTCCTCGACAGGCAGGGCGTCCATGTCGGCGCGCAACGCAACCACCGGGCCGGGCTTGCCGCCACGCAATACGGCCTTGATGCCGGTCTTGGCAATGCCGGTCTGGACTTCGACACCTGGGATCTTGCCCAATGCGGCAGCAATGTACTTGGCCGTCTCGACTTCTGCGTACGCAAGTTCTGGATGCTGATGGAGATGACGACGCCATGCGATGACGTCGGGCTCGGCCGCATCGGACAAGGCAAGCGCGCGCTCAAGCAAGGGCTGCGGCGTCGCCGCGCAAGCGGTGGCCATTTGCATGGCGATTGCCGCTGCACACAGGAGTGGTTTCAGGACGTTCACGATGTCGCTTTTCCTTCTGATGGATGTGAGGTTGTGAAATCTTGCGAAGATGAAGCTGCGTTTCCTCCCCGTGCAGCGCCGGTGGCTTCCTCCGAGGGCGGTTCACTGTAGGTGGACACCTCTCGGACGTTCCTCCCGAAACTACAAAGCACCTTTTCATCCCTTGATGCATGCCGCCGAGCCCGCGCTCCTAAACTGAGGAAAGCCATCTCGGCACCCCATTCAGGAGACATCGCCATGCAATCCCGGAAGCGCCTCGGCGGCTTTCTGCTCGGCCTCGTCCTCGCCGTCGGCACGGCGCAGGCCCAGCAACCCCTTCGCATCGTCGTGCCCTTTGCGGCCGGCGGCGGCACCGACCAGTACGCGCGGCTGCTGGCCGCTGAACTCACCAAGCGCGGCACCCAGACCATCGTCGACAACAAGCCCGGCGCCAGCGGCATCGTGGCCGCCGACAACGTCGCGCGTTCCAAGCCGGATGGCACCACCGTGCTCATGAGCTCGCTGAGCATCCTGGCCAGCAACACGGTGATGTACGACAAGCTGCCTTACGACCCGGTGAAGAGCTTCGCGCCCGTCACGCAGATCGCCTACCAGCCGACCATCATCGTGGGGCGTTCGGACCTGCCTTACAAGAACATCAAGGAAATGGTGGCCTATGCCAAGGCCCATCCGGACAAGATCAACCGCGGTTCGCCGGGCGCCTCCATCCTGACCAACCTGGCGCCGCTGGCCTTCGAGGGCATGGCCGGCATTCGCACGACGCACATTCCGTTCAATGGCGATTCGCCCGGCTTGCAGGCGCTGCTGGGCAGCCAGATCGACATCCAGGGGACCTCCATCACCGGGCCGCTGCAGCACGTCAAGGCGGGCAAGATGCGCGTGCTGGGCGTCATGGACGCCAAGCGCCTGCCCCAGGTGCCCGATGCGCCCACGTTCAAGGAGCAGGGCTACGACATCGAGGCACTGCTGTGGTACGCGCTGTCCGCGCCGGCCGCCACGCCCACGGACACCATCGACAAGCTCAATCGCGCCGTCAACCAGGTGCTGGTCGATCCGGATTTCATTGCACGTTCGCAGGCGATCGGCATGGAGCCGCGAGGCGGAACGCCGCAGGCGCTGGCCGCCTATGTGAAGGCTGAGACCGAGCGCTGGGTTCCATTGCTTCAGCGCCTGGATCTGCCCAAGCAGGGGCATTGAATGCGTCCGTTGTTCGATGACACGGTGGCCCTGGTCAGCGGGGCGAGCCAGGGCATCGGCTTCGCCATTGCGACCCGCCTGCTGGAGGCCGGCTGTCGCGTCGCGTTGACCGACATCGACGCCGACAAAACGCGTGAGGCCGCCGCGCGCACGGGCCATGCGGCGGACCGCGTGCGCCCGTACGCGCTGGACGTGCGCGACGCCGCGCAATGCGAGGCCGTGGTCGCCGACCTGCAGCAAGCCTGGGGCCCCGTGGGCGTGCTCGTGAACAACGCGGGTGTCGGTGGCCGCAGCGCGGCGTTCGAGGCGCAGTCGCTCTCGGATGACATCGACCACGTGATGGCGGTGAACGTCAAGGGCGTGCTCAACCTCACCGTGGCATGCACCGAAGGCCTGCGCAAGACGCGGGGCGCTGTCGTCAACGTGGCGTCCATCACCTCGCTGGTGGCGACCTCGGCGCACATGGCCTATGGTGCGTCGAAAGGGGCGGTCGGCCAGCTCACGAAATTCCTGGCGCGCGACTTCGGACCGCATGGCGTGCGCGTCAATGCCGTCGCCCCCGGACTGGTCATGACGCCGATGACCGCCCACATCGCCGATGACGCCGATGACGCCGAGCGTCACGAGCGGATGGTGCGCCGCACGTTCCTGCGTCGCGTGGGCGATCCGCAGGACATCGCGGGCCCGGTGGTGTTCCTGGCCTCGGAGCAGGCGCGCTACGTCACCGGAACCATCCTGCCGGTCGACGGCGGCTACACCGCCAACTGATGGAGACCGCGCGGCTGCGCCGTGCGCGGTCGTCCGGCGATCGCCTGGGCGAACAGGCGAACCGCATCGAAGACAAGACCCGAGAACCATCGAATGAACCCAACTTTCATGCAACCCCTTGCAGGCGTGCGCGTGCTGGACCTGTCACGCGTCATGGCCGGCCCTCTGTGCGGCATGGCGCTGGCCGACCTGGGCGCCGACGTGATCAAGGTCGAACATCCTGAGCGCGGCGACGACACGCGCGACTGGGGCGTGCGCATCGGAAGCCACAACACGTCCTACTTCAACAGCTGCAACCGCAACAAACGCTCCATCTGCGTGGACCTGCAGGACAAGGAGGGCCAGGACATCGTGCGCCAGCTCGCCGCGCAGAGCGACGTGGTCATCCAGAACTTCAAGTACGGCGGGGCGCAGAAGATGGGCCTGGGCTACGACGACCTGCGCAAGCTCAATCCGAAGCTCATCTACTGCTCGATCTCGGGCTACTCGGTGCTCAGTCAGGAAAAAGCGCGGCCGGGCTACGACCTCGTGATCCAGGGCGAGACGGGCCTGATGGCCATGAACGGCGAAGAAGGCCAGGGCCCGCTGAAGTTCGGCATTGCCGCGGTCGACATGTTCACCGGAATGTACTCGGCCCAGGCCATCCTGGCCGTGCTCTACGAACGCACGCGCACCGGTGAGGGCCGCCACATCCAGATGTCGCTGTACGACAGCGGGATGATGATCACCTCGTACTACGGGCTCACGGCGTGGCTCAACAAGGGCGACCCCGCCAAGTTCGGCAACTCGCACCCGTCGATCGTGCCCTACGGCGTGTTCGAGGCTGCTGATGGCCCGGTGGTGATCGCCGTCGGCAACAACGGCCAGTTCAGGAAGTTCTGCGACGAAGTGATTTTTTGCCCCGAGCTGCCGGTCGATCCGAAGTTCGCCACCAACACCGAACGCTCGAAGCACCGGCATGAGTTACTGCCGCTCCTGCTCGCGAAGATCGGGCAGTTCTCGCGCGCCGATCTCATCGCACGCATGAACACGGCGGGCATTCCCTGCGGGGAGGTGCTCGGTCTCTACGACGCGCTGCAGTCCGACCGAACGGCGCAGACACAGGTCTGGCACCGCTTCGAAGACACGCAGGCGGGGCCGCAGGCCGTGCACGCGCCGCCCTACATCATCGACGGCGCACGCGCGGGCGTGCGCCACCACCCGCCGCACCTGGGGGAGCACACGGCCGAAGTGCTGCGTGAGCTGCTCGACATGGGCGACGGCCAACTGGATTCCCTGAGCCAAAGAAGCGTCATCAAATGAACGAACACCGCATGCGCGAAACCGAACCCGCCGCCCCGCGCCGGCTCCTGCTGAAGTCGTGCCTCGCGGCCGGCGCAGCGCCCTGGCTGGCGTCGCTGTCCGCCGGCGCCAATGCGGCGAGCCGCTGGCCCGAAAAAACCGTTCGCATGGTCGTGGCCTTTCCGGCCGGCGGCCCGACCGATGCGACCGCGCGCCTGGTCGCGCAGAAGCTGACCGGCGCGCTCGGTCAGCCCGTCATCGTGGACAACCGTCCCGGCGCCTCGGGGTCCATCGGCACCACGTCGCTGATCAAGTCGGCGCCCGACGGCTACACGGTGTCGATGTTCGGCATGCCCGCGCTGGTCGCACCGATCGTCTACCGGAACAACCAGTACGACGTGCGCAAGGATTTCACCTGCGTGGCGTCGGTCTACGACCTGCCACTGGTCTTGATGATCAACCCGCTGGTGCTGCCGGGCGTGAACGATCTCAAGGGCTTCATCGCGGCCGCCAAGGCGCAGCCGGTCAACTACTCCACCGCGGGGTCGGGCAGCATCGGCCACCTGGCGATGGAGCAGCTCAAGGACATGGGCGGCTTTCCGATGCAGCACGTGGGCTACAAGGGCAGTGCGCCGGCCATCACCGACCTGCTGGGTGGGCAGATCGGCGCCATGTTCGTCGACCTGGTCGCGGCCATGCCGCACATCCGCAGCGGGCGCCTCAAGGCACTGGCGCTCGGCTCCGCCGATGCCCGGGCCTTCCTGCCCGAGGTGCCGTCCATCGCGCAGCAAGGCTTCGCTGGCTTCAATGTGAGCAGCTGGAGCGGCCTGATCGTGCCGAACGGCACGCCGGCCGCCGTGGTGACCCGGCTCGACTCGGAACTGCGCCGCATCCTGGCCGAAGCGGACACGAAGCGCGGGCTCGAAAACATCGGCGCGCTCAGCGCCTACCAGCCGCCGGAAGTCATGAAGCGGCGAATGGCCAGCGAGTTCGAGCGCTGGAACAAGGTGGCGTCGGAGAAGGACATCTCGATCTGATTTGGGGTTGGCACCCTCGGGTGCCGGCGCCCTCGCAACAACGCCCCAGAACCCGAAGCCCTTCGAGGCTTGGGTTCCGGGGCGTTGTGCATGGGGCTCCGAGGATCAGTGCGATTGCTTCGGCAGATTCAAACTGCGCAGGATCGGAAGCCAGCGGTCCGCCTCGACCTTGATGAACCGGGCCAGCTCTTCGGGCGTGCCGCCGCGGGGCTCCATGCCGATGGCGCGGGCGCGGGCCACGAAGTCGGGGTCGGCGATCACCTGGTTCACGGCCTTGTTCAGCCGGTCGATCACCGGCCTGGGCGTGCCGGTGGGAACCGAGAGGGAGTACCAGAGCGTGGCTTCCATGTCGAAGCCCTGTTCCTTGAATGTGGGGGCGTCGGGCACCTGCGGCAGGCGCTGTGAATCCATCACGCCGAGCACGCGCAACTTGCCCGATTTCACGTAGGGCAGCGATCCCGTGATCGACGTACCGTGGATGTCGATCTGGTTGCCCAGCAGGGCCTGCAACGCGGGGGCGTCGCCGTTGAACGGAATGTGCAAGGTGCTGATGCCTTGTTCCTTTTCGAAAGCGATGGGTGCCAGGTTGGTCAGGATGGCCGCGCCGGGCGAACCGCGGTTGATCTTGCCGGGGTTCTGCTTGGCGTAGGCCACCATTTCCTTGATGTTCTTGTAGGGCAGGTCGGTGCGGCCCACGACGATGGCGGGCTGGTAGGCGATCTGCGTGACCGGTGCGAAGTCCTTCACGGGGTCGTAGGGCAGCTTCTCGTAGAGCACGCTGTTGTTCGCGAGCGTGCCCAGCGACGACACGAGCACGGTCTGCCCATCCGGTTTGGCGCGGGCCACGTAGTCGGCGGCAAGGATGCCGCTGGCGCCGGGCTTGTTCTCGATGATGACGTTCAGCCCCTGCTTGCCGAGTTCCTGGGCCAGGATGCGGCAGTACTGGTCGGTGCCGCCGCCGGCCGCAAAGGGCACGACGAGGCGGGTCACCTGTTGCGCAAGGGCGAGGGCCGGGGCGAGCGCGCAGGCACCCAGCGCCAACCCCATGACGAGTTTTCGATAGCTCATTCTTGTCTCCTGTTCTGGTTCGAATCGAACGCTGGATTCAGTCTAGGGCGCAGCTCCCAGCGGTGATCTGCAAGGAATGAAAAGCAGCTTTGCGGGATGCGCCGACAGGGGCGCCAGCGCGCCCGCACACTTGCCCGATGACCGTGAAGATCACTCGGGTCGGGACGACCAAAGATCAACTGGGCGAGAGCCCCTGCTGGGATGCCGATGCACAGGCGCTGAGCTGGATCGACGCGCTGGCCAGCACGCTGTGGCGGTTGAACCCCGAGGCCGAGCTGCCCGAGCCGCACCCGTTGCCCGCGCCCGTGGGTTCGATCGCGCCATGCCGCAGTCAGGCTGTCGTGGTGGCGCTGCGCCACACCTTTGCGCGCTATGACTTCGCCACGCGGACGCTGGAGCACCTGGCCCGCATTCCCGTGGACGATCCGAAGGTCCGCTTCAACGATGGCAAGTGCGATCCGGCGGGCAACTTCCTGGCGGGCACCATGCACGTCGATCGCCAGGCCGGCGAGGCCGTGAAGGGCGGGCTCTACCGGCTGCGCCCCGACCTTGGCGTGGAGCACCTGGCCGACGACATCGGCTTTGCCAACGGGCCTTGCTTCAGCCCCGACGGCCGCGTGCTGTACCTGGCCGACAGCCTGGAGAGAACCCTCTGGGCCTATGACTACGATCCGAGCGGTCCCCTGCGCAACAAGCGCGAGTTCGCGAAGACGCACGCGTTCGACTCCGGGCCCGACGGGGCGACGGTGGATTCACAAGGGTTCCTCTGGACAGTGCTGACGCGCGCCGCCAAGCTGGCGCGCTATGCCCCGGACGGCACGCTGGAGCGCCTTGTCGAGTTGCCGGTGAGCTACCCCACGAGCATCTGCTTCGGCGGGCCCCGCCTGGAGCACATGTACCTGACCAGCATTTCACGCAGCGCGCGGCTGGAGGGCAACCAGGCGCAGGATGGCGGGCTGTTCGTGATCACCGGCCTGCCCGCCACGGGGCGTCTGCCCCATCACTTCGCCGACGTCTAGCGGGGCTCGCTTCGGAGCGCATCCGCCACGTAGTCCACGAAGGCCCGCACCTTCAGCGGCAGCACGCGGCTTTGCCGGAAGACGGCGAAGACGCCGTTGGAAAACGCCCGCACGGCAAAGCGGTACTCGGGCAGCAGCCGCACCAGGGTGCCGTCGCGCAGGTCGTCGCGCACGGTGGCCTCGGACAGCAGCGCCACGCCCATGCCGCCGATGGCGGCCAGCCGCAGCAGCTCGCCGTTGTTGGCGCTGAGCACGCCCTGGATGGCCAGCTCCTGCTGTTCGCCCGCCGGGTCGATGTACTTCCAGGTGATGACTTCGCGCTCGCGCCGGTAGGTGAGGCAGCGCACCTGCGGCAGGTCGCTGGGATGGCGGATGCGCGAGTAGGTCTTCACGAAGGCCGGGCTGGCGACCAGCACCTCGTCGCTGGACTGCAGGCGCTTGATGACAAAGCCCGAATCGTTGGACTCTCCGGTGCGAATGTCGACGTCGAAGTCGTGTTCCACCAGGTTGATCGGATGCTCGGAGAGTTCGAGCTCGACACGGATGTCGGGGTAGAGCTCCGCGAAGCGCGGCAGCAGCGGCGCGAGCACCCGCAGGCCGATGTGCGTGCGCGAATGCACGCGCAGGCGGCCTTCTGGTCGCTGGCGCGCGTTGTGCACGGCCTGCTCGGCCTCGCTCATGAGTTCCAGCATCGCCTCGGCCCGCTCCAGGAAGGCCTGGCCTGCTTCCGTCACCTTGAGGTTGCGGCTGGTGCGGTCCACCAGTTGCACGCCCAGTTCTTCTTCCAGTGCGCTGATGCGCCGCGAGATGGTCGCGGGCGAGAGGCTGAGGCTGCGGGCCGCGGCCGAGAGGCTGCCCTTTCTCTGGGTGGCCACAAAGATGCGCAGCGAGTCGAGGGCCTTCATTTCGAAAGACGCAAAGAAGCTGTGCGTTCGCTGGTGATCCACGCAGGCGTTGAGTTCCTACGATGGACCTCGATCAACACCAGCCAACCAGGAGCAACAGCGATGGATTTCGGAATCTTCATTTTGATGCAGCAGCGGAACAAGCATAAGACCTCCCACCAGATCCTGCGCGACGCCATCGAGCAGACGCGTCTGGCGGACGAACTGGGTTTCGGGGCCGCGTGGTACGCCGAGCACCACTTCAGCAACTACGGCATGTGCTCGTCGCCGTTGACCATGATCGCGCACTGCGCTGCGGTCACCCGCAACATCCGGCTGGGAACCGGCATTGTCGTCGCTCCGCTGTACACGCCGGCCCGCCTGATCGCCGATGTGGCGATGGTCGACCAGTTGTCGAACGGCCGCCTGAACCTGGGCATCGGCTCGGGCTACCAGCAGTTCGAGTTCGAGCGCTTCGGCGTGTCGCTCGAATCCGCCAAGGGCCGCACCTTCGAGATGCTCGACATGCTCGAGGCGGGCCTGAAGGAGCCGAAGTTCAGCTACGACGGCGCGTACTACCAGCAGCCGATGAGCGCCATCAGCCAGCGCGCGGTGCAGCGTCCCATGCCACCGATGTGGATCACCAGCGTCGACCCGGCCTTCCTGTCGCGCGCCGTGAAGTCCGACCACCACGTGTTCGTCTCCGGCGGCGACGGCGGCCTGGAGAAGCTGGCCAGCACTCGGGCCCTCATCGACAAGGTGGCTGTGGCAGAGGGCAAGGACCCGGCCGGCGTGCAGGTCGGCCTGCTGCGCGCGGCCTATGCGAGCAACAACAAGGACGAGGTCGAGAGCTACCTCGAATGCGCCCGCTACCAGCGCCGCATCGCCGTGAGCCTGAAGCGGCGCACCGCGCAGATCGCCGACGACTACCAGGTCGAGGAAGGCATCGTCGAGGGCGAGCCCACGCTGGACGAGATGCGCGCGCTGCTGCCCGTGGGCGACATCGACACCGTGATCGAGCGCGTGATCAACGAAATCCGCACGCTCAAGCCGGTGCACTACTGCTTCCAGACGCAGATGGGCGATTTCGATCACGCCACGATGCTGCGCCAGCTCGAGGTCTGGGGCAAGGTCATCATTCCGACGGTGCAGCAGGAGATCGCCAACGATCCGCCGCATCGGCCCGCGGTCCAGAGCGAACTCGCTGCGGCCTGAGGCCGAGCGCCAGGAGACGCCATGTCCGAAGTCGCTGAAGAAAGCACCCGCGGCGCCATCGAGCCTGCCCAGTTCCGTCAGCTGCTCGGGTGCTTTCCGACCGGCGTGGCGGTCATCACCACCTGCTCGCCGGACGGCCAGCCGGCCGGCCTGACCTGCAACTCCTTCAGTTCGGTCTCGCTGGACCCGCCGCTGGTGCTGTTCAGCCTGCGCAATGCGAGCCGCTTGCTGGGCACGTTCCAGGCGGCGGACGGCTTTGTCATCAACATCCTCTCCGAGCAGCAGGATGCGCTGTCGGGCCGGTTCGCATCGAGCAAGATCGAGGACAAGTTCGAGGGCGTGCCGTGGCGCGCCGGCGCGCTGGGCATGCCACTGATCGACGATTGCCTGGCGAGCTTCGAATGCCGCGTGCATGCGGCCCACGAAGCCGGCGACCACACCATCTTCATCGGCGAGGTCCAGCACCTGAGCGCCGGGGCAACCGACCAGGCGCTGGTGTTCTACAAGGGCGCCTACATGAAGCTGGCCGAGTCGCTGCGCAAGCTGGTCGTGGAAGGGCGGCTGGGAGACGCCGACATCGACGAGGCCTATCGCACGCTCTATGGCACGTTGTTGCGCCTGGCCAGCGAACGCGCCACCGAGGCCGAGCTGGACGCCGTGCATGAAGCCGCCGGTGCCATTGAGGCCCACCCCGACGACGCGCCGCTCAAGGAGCGCATCGCCTCCGCCAGTGCGTTCTTCTCCTCGATCGCCACGGCCGGCCACAACGAAGCGCTCACGCTGATGGCGCAGACCATGACCAGCGTGCTGCGCGAGCGCATGACGCATGTGCTCTCGGTGCGCCCGCGTCCCGACCTGTTTCCGTTGCGCCGCAAGGTGGCGCACACCCTGCGCCAGCGCGACGCCGCCGGTGCCGCCGCCGCCCTGGACGAGCTGATCACGCAGCTGCGCAAGGGTTGAGCCTTTCCGAAATTCCACAGGAGACAAGATGTCCATCGACTACGCCGGCTTCCGGCGCGAACTCGAATCGTTCGTGCGCAGTGCCTGCCCGCCAGAGATCCGAGCCGTCGTCGCGGCCGGCCAGAAGATCACCAAGCGCGAGTACCAGGCCTGGCAGCAGATCCTCAACGCCCAGGGCTGGGGTGCGCCGAGCTGGCCGCGCGAAGCGGGCGGCACGGGCTGGGACATCCGCCAGCGTCTCATCTTCGAGGAGGTGATGGCCGAGAACGACTGTCCGCCCCTGTACCACCACGGGCTGGGCCACATCGGTCCGGTGATCATCCGTTTCGGCACACCCGAGCAGAAGGCCCGGTTCCTGCCGCGCATCCTCGACGGTTCGGACTGGTGGTGCCAGGGCTATTCGGAGCCCGGCTCGGGCTCCGACCTGGCCTCGCTGTCCACCAGTGCACGGCGGGACGGCGACGAGTGGGTCGTCAACGGCCAGAAGATCTGGACCTCGCATGCCCACGAGGCCAGCATGATCTACATGCTGGTGCGCACGTCGAAGGAGGCGAAGAAGCAGGAAGGCATCTCGCTGCTGCTGGTGCCCATGGACACCCCGGGCATCACCGTGCGCCCGATCCAGACCATCGACGGCTGGCATCACCTGAACGAGGTGTTCTTCGACGAGGTGCGCGTGCGCGCCGACAACCTCGTCGGCGAAGTCGGCAAGGGCTGGACCTGCGCCAAATTCCTGCTCGAGCGTGAACGCCTTCCGCCGGCCAACGTGGCGCGGCTGGAGCTCATGCGCCGCCAGGTCACGCAACTGGTGGAAGAGGCGAGCCGTGCCACTGCGGGGCTGCGCGACTTCAGCGGCCTGCACCACAAGCTGCTGCTGTGCGAGGCCGACGTGAAGGGCGCGCGCGTGATGATGGCGCAGGCCACCGACGACCTGATCCACCAGCGCCCGCTGGGCGTGCAGCCCTCGGTCATCAAGATGACCTGCGCCGACGTCGCGCAGCGCCTGACGACCATCGCCCTCGATGCGGTCGGTCCCGATGCCGCGCATCGCTTTCTCGCCGAGGTGGGGGACGACGTGCCCGACGCCACCTGGATCCAGAACTACATGTTCACGCGCGCCCGCACCATCGCCGGCGGCACCTCCGAGGTGCAGCGCAACGTGGTCGCCAACGAACTTCTGGGAGCCTGAGCCATGTCCACATCTTTCCCGTCGCTCTTTCCCGGCATGCTGCTGGACGCGGCGAGCCGCTATGCCGAGGACCACATCGCCCTCGAGGTCCAGGGCGACCCCGTGCGCGAACTGGGCTGGACGGCCACCCTCGTGCCCGAGGAGGCCGGCGGTGTCGGCGGCAACCTGAGCGATCTGGCCTCCATCGTGGAGGGGCTCGCCACGCATGGCCTGCAGCTGCCGGTGGTCGAGACCTGCGCCGTGGTGCCGCTGTTGCTGCAGGCCGCGGGGGCCGAAACGGCCCGGCGCTGGCTGGAGGCCGTGGCTGAGGGCAGCGTGCAGATGGCGCCCCTTACTGCCTTGTCTGCCACGCCCGACGTCAATGCCGTGACGGCCAGGCACCTCGACATCGGCTACGAGTTGAGCGGCGCCGTGCAGGGCGTCGATGCAACGCTGCCTGCCACGCATTACCTCGTGCCGGCACAGGTCGATGGCGAGGACGCCATCTTCCTGGTCGATGCCGAACGCATCGGCGCACCGAAGGCCCGATACCGGACGATGGAGGGCCGCCTGGGCGCGGACTTCATCCTGACGCAGCTGCCCGTGCCCGAGAGCGCTTGCATCGCGCGTGGCGCTGCTGCACGCGATGCGCGCGCCAAGGCCACCGATGCCGCCTTGCTGCTCACGGCCGCCGACACGGTGGCCGCGCTGGCCACCCTCATCCGCCAGACGGTCACCCACCTGAAGGAGCGGCGCCAGTTCGGCGTGGCGCTCTCGAGCTTCCAGGTGCTGCGCCATCGCGTGGCCGACATGTACGTGAAGTACCTGGGCGCCAAGGGCCTGGTGATCCATTGCTTCAACGAATACGAGCAGGACGCGCCCGACCTGCGCCGCACCTTGCGCCTGGCCAAGGTGTCGCTGGCCGAGTCGGCGCGCGCCTGCGCGGAAGCGGCCATCCAGATGCACGGAGGCATGGGCGTGAGCGAAGAGGTGCTGGCCACACGCACCGCGCAGCGCCTCATCGCCTCCGAGTTCCGCTACGGCGACCGGCTCCTGCATGTCGCCCAACTGCTGGCGCCACAGGCGTGTGCACCGCAAGTTTCTTTTTCCAACCAAACCGGGAGTGTGCGATGAGCATCAATCTGGAAGTTTCCGACTACATCGCCGTCGTCCGGCTCGATAAACCGCCGGTCAACGCGCTGGACCGCGCCACGCGCCGCCGCCTGATCGAGATCTTTGATGAAGTCTCCGAGCGCCCTGACGTGCGCGTGGCGATCCTCACGGGCACCGGCAAGTTCTTCTGCTCCGGCGCGGACCTGAAGGACCGCCCCAATGCCGACAAGGCCGGCGACTTTCTCGACCACAACCGCTGGACGCGCGAGACGGGCAATGCCATCCGCGAATGCGCCAAGCCGGTGATCGCGGCCGTCAACGGCCCCGCGCTGGGTGCGGGCTTCGGCCTCATGGCCGCTTGCGACATTTTCCTGGCGAGCGAGGACGCCACCTTCGCCATGCCCGAGATCAACGTCGGGCTCGCAGGCGGTGTCTCGATGCTGCGCACCATGGTCGGGCGGTCGTTCACGCGCCGCATGTTCTTCACCGGCATGAAGGTGCCTGCCGCCGAACTGTACCGCCGCGGCGTGATCGACGAGGTGGTGCCCGCCGAACAGCTGATGCCGCTGGCGCTGGAGATCGCGCAGGAGATCGCCTCCAAGGCGCCGCTGGCCATCGCTTATGCCAAGCAGGCCGCCAACATGATGGACCTGATGCCGCAGCGCGACGGCTACCGCTTCGAGCAGAACTTCACCATGGCACTGGCCCGCACCGAAGACGCGCAGGAAGCCCGCAAGGCCTTCCTCGAGAAGCGCAAACCCGTCTACAAGGGGCGCTGAGATGCCGGTCGTGGAAGTGGGGCGCGGCATGGACGCGCTGTTCAAGCCGCGCTCGATCGCCATCTTCGGGGCGTCGGACGACGTCACCAAGATCGGCGGCCGGCCCTTGCAGTTTTTGCAGAAGTACGGCTACGCGGGTGGCATCTATCCGATCAACCGCAAGGCGGGCCTCGTGCAGTCGCTGCCGGCCTATGCCAGTCTGGACGACGTGCCCGCAGTGCCCGAGCTGGCCGTGATCGCCGTGCCGCCTGCGGGCGTGCTCGATGCGGTGAAGGATTGCGCCCGGCGCGGTGTGAAAGCCGCGGTCATCCTGTCGGCCGGGTTTTCCGAAATGGGCGAGGAGGGCAGCCGTCTGCAGGCGCAGATCGGCGACGTCGCCCGCGCCACTGGCCTGCGCGTGGTCGGCCCCAACTGCCTGGGCGCGATCGGTGTGCCCGACAAGAGCATCGCCACCTTTTCGGTGGCGCTGGAGTCGTCCTTTCCCGTCGCCGGTTCGGTGGGCATCGTCTCGCAGAGCGGCAACCTGGGCAGCTTCACCCTGCGCCTGGCCGGCGAGCGCGGTCTGGGCGTCAGCCGCATGCTGACCACGGGCAACGAATGCGACGTGGACATCGCCGATGCCATCGCTTCGCTGGCAACCGACCCTGGCACGCGCGTGATCCTTTGCTGCATGGAAACCTGCCGCGACGGCGCCAAGCTGACGCAGGCCATGGCCATGGCCCGCGAGGCGGGCAAGCCGCTGGTGGTGTTGAAGGTCGGCGTCTCGGAGGCCGGCAGCGAGGCTGCGGCCTCGCACACCGGCGCGCTGGCCTGTTCCGACGCCGTGTTCGACGCCGTGCTGCGCAACGGTGGCGCCATCCGCGTGCCCAGCATCGAGCAACTGCTCGAAGTCGGCCATGCGCTGTCCGTCGTCGGTCCGGCGCGCGTGCCCGGCGGCCACCGCGTGGCCGTGCTCACGGCTTCCGGCGGCTTCGGCGTGCTGCTGGCCGACGCGGCCAGCGCGCAAGGCCTGGCGCTGCCCAAGCTCGCGGCGCAGACGCAGGAGCGCATCTTGTCGGTCGTGCCCTTCGCCGCGCCCTCCAACCCGGTCGACATGACGGCGCAGGTGTCGAGCCGGCCCGAGGTGCTGGCGGCGATGCTCGATGCGGTGGCGCGCGATGCCAGCTGCGATGCGTTGATCCTGCAGTCGGCCAACGCCTTCCATGTGCCCCGGCTGCGCGATGTGTTTCTTGCCGCGCTGGAACAGGTGCGCCAGGACCATCCCTCGCGCCTGATCCTTCTGTGTGCCCGCGCGCCGCAAGAGGTGCGGGCCACGCTCAACGCCATGGGTTTTCCGGTGGTCGAAGGCATCGATGCGGCCTGCGCGACGCTGGCGGCGTTGTTGCGCTTCGGTGCGTGCGATGCCGCGCGGGCCGTGGCACCGGCCATCGAGTGCGTGCCGTTGGCCGCAGAGGCCTTCGCGACCGAGGCGAGCGCCAAGGCCGTGCTGGCCGAAGCCGGCCTGCCCGTGCCGCGGGAGGCGATTGCCGCCAACCGCGACGAGGCGCTCGCCGCGGCGCGCGCAATGGGCTTTCCGCTGGTGCTCAAGATCGTCTCGCCCGACATCGCCCACAAGACCGAGGTCGGCGGCGTGTTCGTCGGCGTGCGGTCCGAAGCGCAACTGCTCGAGGAGTACGACCAGCTGCTCGCGCGCGTGGCGCAGAAGGCGCCCGCGGCGCGCATCGCCGGCGTGCTCGTCGCGCAGATGGTGAAGGGCGGCGTCGAGCTGATCCTGGGGACCAAGAAGGACCCGATGTTCGGCCCGATGGTGATGGTCGGCCTGGGCGGCATCTTTGCCGAGATCTTCAAGGACGTGGCGCTGCAGCCGGCGCCCGTGGACGAGGCTCAGGCCACCGCCATGCTGCAGTCGCTCAAGGCCTTCCCGCTGCTCGACGGCGCGCGCGGCCGGCCCAAGGCCGATGTGCCGGCGGCGGCGAAGGCCATCGCGGCGCTGTCGCGATTCGCCGTGCGCCATGTCGACAGCGTGTCCGAGATCGACATCAACCCCTTGATGGTGCTGGACCAGGGGCGCGGCGCGCATGCGCTGGACGCCCTGCTGGTGCCCGAGCAACCCCTCACGAAAGCCCACCCATGACCCAGTCCCTTTCAGGCCGAGCGGCCTTCATCAGCGGCGCCGGCCACGGCATCGGTCGCGCCACCGCACGCGCCATGGCCCGCCTGGGCGCCACGGTCGGCATCAACGACCTGAAGCCCGAGTTCGTGGAAGAGGCCGTGGCCGAGATCCGCGCGCTGGGCGGCCAGGCCATCGGACTGCCTTGCGACGTGTCGACACGCGAAGGCATGCGCGAGGCCGTGGCGCAGTTCGTGCGCGACGCGGGACGGCTGGACATCATGGTCAACAACGCCGCCTGGGTGCGCTACCAGCCGCTCGCCGAGATCACGCCGGAGGTCATGGACCGCATGGTGGAGATCGGCTTCAAGTCGGTGATCTGGGGCATCCAGGCCGCGGCGGAAGTCATGGACGCGGAACGCGGTGGCTCGATCATCAACGTGGCGTCCATCGCGGCCTTCAAGTCGCCGATGCGCTCGGTGGTCTACAGCGGCATCAAGGCCGGCGTGCTGGGCATCACCCGGGCATCGGCGGCCGACCTGGGCGCGCGCAACATCCGCGTGAACGCGGTGGCGCCCGGCGCCGTGCCCACCGAGGGCACGGCCAAGCATCGCAACGCCGAACTCGACGCCCGGCGCATCGGGCGCACACCGCTGGGCCGCCTGGGCACGGTGGAGGACATCGCCGATGCCATCTGCTTCCTGGCCGGCGACGGCTCGCGTTTCTTCAATGCGGATGTGCTGCGCCTGGACGGCGGCGCTTCGGAGACCTCGCTGTGAGCGGCGCCGTTGCATCGCCCAAGCGCGTGCAGAACGTGTTCGTCGTGGCGAAGGAGCCCGCCAGCCTGAATGCCTTCTACGAAGGCGCGCTCGGCCTGCCGATGCAGTTCCGCGATGGCGACCGCTGGATCCAATACGGCCTGGGCAACACCAACGTGGCCCTGGCCTGTCTTGAAGAGGCCGCACCCGCGACCAGCGGGCTGGTGATGGTGCTGGAGGTGGACGACTTCGAGGGCGCGCAGGAACGCATCGTTGCCGCCGGCGGGCAGGTCCTGGGCCTGCGCGACATGGGCGATCACGGGGCCGTGCTGTCGCTGCGCGATCCCGAGGGCAACCTGGTGCAGCTCTTTCGGCGCGCCGCGCCCACTGCTGCATGAGTACACCCGAGCCGATGCCGGCGGCCTTGCAGTCGCTGCTGGACCGCGAGGCGATCCGCGACTGCCTGCTGCGCTATTGCCGCGGCATCGACCGCTGCGACGAGGCCGCCTTGCGTTCGGCTTACTGGGAGGACGCCACGGACTGCCACGGCGCGTGGAACGGCAGCGCCGCCGGCTTCATCGCGCAGGCGCTGCCCAGGTTGCGGCAAGGCGGACGCCGCGTCCACCAGATCACCAACGTGTTGATCGAGCTGCATCGCGAGGTGGCTGCAGTGGAAAGCAGCTTCTTCGCGCTGCAGGCCACGGTCACGCAGCCCGATCGCGAGACCTTTCTTTGCGGTCGCTACGTGGACCGTTTCGAGCGTCGCGACGGCGAGTGGCGCGTGGCCGCGCGGACCGTGGTCTACGACTGGATCGAGGAGCGCACACGGCCCGAGCTGACGCAGGACGACGCTGCCCTGTTCGGCGCGCGCCAGCCGGTCGGCAGGGCAGCGCCGCTCGACGCCGTGTACGCGCTGTTGCGCGACGTGCGCGGCACCTGATGCCCACCGTTCTGCTCACCGGCGCCGCTGCAGGCATCGGCCGCGCCACGGCGTTGGCCCTGGCGCGCGCAGGATGGCGTTGCGTTCTGGTCGACGCCGATGCGCAGGCGCTGCAGCGCCTCGAAGCCGCCTGGCCGGCCGACGCCGCGCCACCGATGAACCTCGTGGCCGACCTGACGGATGCAGCGCGGATCGAGCGCCTGGGGCACGAGATTCCGCCGCTCGATGCATTGATCAACAACGCGGGCCTGTCGGCCGGTGGCGCCGAGGCCACGTCGGGCCATGACGACGGCTCGGCGGCTCGCCTTCTTGCGCTCAACCTGGCCGCGCCGGCGCGCATGGTGCAGGCCTGTGCGCCGCACCTGCGGCCCGGGGCGCGCATCGTCAACGTGGCGTCTGGTGCAGGCCTGCGCGCCATTCCGTGGCGCGGTCTCTACAGCCCCAGCAAGGCCGGCCTGATCGCGCAGAGCCGCGCGTTGGCGCAAGCCCGGCCCGACTGGACGGTGACCACGCTGGCACCGGGCTTCGTGCGCACCGAACTCGTGCAGCGCCTGATCGACGGCGGCCGGCTGAACCCGGCGCAGGCGGTGTCGAAGATCCCCATGGGCCGGATGGCCGAGCCCGAGGACATGGCGCACGCGTTGTGCTTCCTGGCCAGCCCCGGCGCGCGCGTGCTCACCGGACAACTGCTGGTGCTCGACGGCGGCTCGTCCGTGTGCGGAGGAAGCCAGCCGCTGCCGGCCTGCGCGCATCTGCGGCTTCCGTTCGATGCGCCCTTGCGCCCGCATCTCGAGTCCGTGCGCGAGCCGGCCTGGCATGCCGCGCTGGCCGTGTGGGTGCGTGCGCATGCAGGCCGCCTCGAGCGCGCGGGCTGTCCGGCGGTCATCGACGCGCGCGCGCTGGCGGCGCCGCCCGGCACGCGGCTCGATGCCGTGCTCGATGCGGCGCGCTGCTTTCGTTCGAGCCACGCTGCGATGGCCAGCCTCACGCTGCTGCTGCCTGCGTCCGAACCGGAGCTCGACTGGCAGCTGGCCGGCGACGCCGATGCGGCCCGGATGCTGGTGGCCACGCTGGCCGCCGAATGGGGCGCGCACGGGCTGCGTATCAACGCGCTGGAGCTGACGCACGGCCTGGTGCCGCAGGCCTGCCTGCCGCTGCTCGACTATGTGGCCGGCCCGCGCGCGCAGTTTCTGACCGGGCAGGTGCTGAGGCTCGGCGCCGGGCATTGAGTTCCTGCGGCGGGCGCGTCGCCGTCTGCTGCAGCCGTTCGTGACTCGGTGACTCGGCTTTCCCGGTGTCGGCCCGCCAACCGCTCGACCGCCGACGTGTACGCCGCGTGCGAATGGCCGCAGGAGCTTCAGGCCTTCAGGGCCTCGCTCGCCGCAGCGCGAATCCGGTCCGCCGATTGCCGCGCGCGCCGCATGATGCCGCGTGTGTCGTAGGCCAGCAGCCGGCCGTTGCGCTTCACGATCCGCCCGTCGACCATCACGGTGTCGACGTTGGCAGCACTGCCGCTTTGCACGATGGCGGTCTCGACGTTGCCGACCGGGCCCATGTTCAGGTCCTGCGTGCGCACCAGGATGAGGTCGGCGCGCTTGCCTTCAGTGATCGAGCCGGTGACGTCGCCCAGCCCCATGGCGATGGCGCCGTTGAGGGTCGCCATCTCGATCGCCTCGGGCACGCCGACCGCCTTCGACTGCGCGCTGGGCGTGCCGGCCCACGGCACGCCCAGGTTCCAGGTGAAGCGCATGGCCTCGAACATGTCCGGCGGTGCGATGGAGGTCGCGTCGCTCGACAACGAAATGGTCAGGCCCGCGTTGCGCATCGCGAAGAGCGCGGCGCGCGCATCGCCGGTGCTGCTGAGCCGCAGCTCGGAGTGCGTAGCAAAGGACAGCGGCGTTTTCGTGCGTGCCATGGCCGCCAGGTCGGCCGTGCTGGCGGGCACGTAGTGCGCGAGCATGAAATCCGAGCTCAGGTAGCCGCGTCGTTCGTAGTCGACGGCATCGACGTTGTTCGGTGCCTCCTGCGGTGCGTGGATCGCAACGGGCAATCCGCTGGCCTTGGCGGCCTTCATCTCTTCGTGGAACACGGCGTCGGTGCTCTGCTGCGGCCCGCGCAGGTTCAGCCCCAGGTGCACCAGCCCGTCGAAAGGCGAACGCTCGCCGAACCATTCGCGCCGCACGCGCGCCAGGTCCTCGTAGCGGTTGAGTTCGTCGGCGGGCATCTTGTCGACGTGGCCGTAGGCGTAGCGGGCGCGCAGCAGCGAGTGCTGGTGCGCACGCAGTTCGGCATCGGCATGGGCGGGGGAGCGGGTGTTGTGCGACCAGTTGTGCACGGTCGTCGTGCCGCCGTTCGCCAGCTCGGCGCAGCCCAGCATCACGCTGTTGTAGAAATCGTCGGGCGTGTACAGGGTCGAGGTCGCGTTCTTGGCTGGGTAGTACGAGAAGCCGCCGTCGCGTGCGGTGAAGCTGCGGCCGATGGCGCTCCACATGTGATAGTGCGAATTGACGAAGCCCGGCATGACGATCATGTCCGTCGCATCGATGATCTCCGCGCCAGCCGGTGCGCTCAGGCCGCGCCCGATCTTCTCGATCACGCCGTTGCGGACCCACACGTCGGCTCGCGGCAGCACGCCCTTGCTGCGGTCGACCGTGATGACCGCGCCGTTGCGGATCAGGTAATTGCCGCGTCGAAGGCCGGGCGATGCGGGCGCACGCGCTGTGCGGGCCGACACCGATGCCGAGCCGACGAATGCCGGCGCACCGGTGGCGGCGACCATCAAGGCGCCGACAAAACGGGTGAAGTCTCTCTTGGTTGTTTTCATGGGTCGACCGAGTGATTGAAGTGACGGAAAGAAGAAAGAAACGAAAGCCCGTTCAATACGCCTTGAGAAGAAAGGCCGCCGTCATCGCCAGCCCCGTCAGCACGACGAAGCCGCGCACCACCTCGGGCTTCAGCCGCCGTGCCGCCATGCCGCCGGCATAGCCACCCACCGTGGCACCGAGGGCCATCCACAGCGCGTAGGTCCAGACGATCGCGCCGCTGGCCGCGTAGATCGCCACGGCAATCAGCGTCAGAATCGCGGAGACGAAGTTCTTGATGCCGTTCATGCGTCCCATGTCCGTGTGCCCCAGCGCACCAAGCACGGCGAGCAGCAGGATGCCGAGGCCACCGTTGAAGTAGCCGCCATAGACGGCGACCGCGGCAATGCCCAGGTCGGCGAGCCACCGGCCTCGCGGCTTGTGGTTGTTGTCGGCGGCGAGCCTTCGGCGTACCAGACCGGGCCCGATCGCGAAGAGCAGCGTCGCGGCCAGCAGAAGCCACGGCACGATGCGGGCAAAGGCATGGTTCGAGGTCGACAGCAGCAGCGCCGCACCGGCCGCGCCGCCGAGCACCGACAGCACGCCCAGCCGCAGGAGCGAAGGCGACATCGGGCCCGACAGCTCCTTGCGCAATGCCCAGGCACCGGCCAGGTAGCCCGGCAGCAACGCGGCGGTTCCGGTGGCGTTGGCCGACACCAGCGGCACGCCGACCATCGCCAGTGCCGGCAGGGTCAGAAAACTGCCGCCGCCCGCCACGGCATTGAGTGCGCCGGCCAGGGCTGCGGCGCCGCCGAGCAGCGCCCCGTCAAGCAGCATCACGGCTTGCGTGCCGGCAGTGACATGCGGTCGGTGTGCAGCAGCAGCGTGAGCAGCACGCCGACAGCCGCCAGCAGCGTGATCTGCACCAGTCCGGCCGTGCTCCAGCCGAAGCGCGAGGCGATGCCGCCGATGACGAAGCCCGCGACCGCACCCGCGCCGTACAGCGTGGTGACGAACACGCCCGTGGCGCGGCTCGTGAGCGAGGCATGCACCGCCTTGATGTGATACCCCGCCAGGTTCACGTACAGCACGCCGCTCACCACGAAGCCCCACGCGAAGGACAGCGCCGACTGCACCACCATGTCGGTGGGGCCCGAGAACATCAGGAAGCCCAGCAGGCCGGTGCCCACGAAGCTCGCCGAGAGCACGAGCTTGGGATGGAAGCGGTCGCCGAGCCAGCCGCCGAAGATCGACGCGAACACACCGAAACCGAAGATGCTCATCACGCGGCCGGTGTCCGACGGCGTGTAGTGCAGGTGCTCGCGCAGGAAGGTCGGGTACATGCCCAGGTAGCCGTAGATGCAGAGCCCACCGATGACGCTCATGCCGGTCAGCAGGGCTGTGTTGCGGTTCCACAGGGTGGTGGCGCCGCGCTGGTCGGTGCGCCCGCCGGTGGCCGCCACGTTCTCGGTCATGCGCTTGCTCACGGTGAGCGCGATCACCGCCATGGCCGCGAAGCCCGCGACGCCGAACACGATGAGCGGCAGGCGCCAATCGCGCTCGACGCCGATCAGGTGGCCGCCGAGCAGCGGCCCCAGGATCGCGCCGATGCCGAAGGAGAAGTTGATGGCGCCCACGGCGGTGGCCCGGTAGCGCGCGAAGTAGCTCGCGGCGATGGCGATCACCACCGTCAGTTGCATCGCTTCGCCGATGCCGGTGACGGCCCGGTAGACGATCATGTCGGCGAAGCCGTACGAGTAGGCCGCCAGCAGCGTACCCAGCGAGAAGATCGCAATGCCGATCTGCAGCACCGTCTTGCGCGACAGCCGCGCCAGCAGATAGCCGGTCGCAATGCCGGCCACGGCCATGCCCAGCGTGAAGATGGTGGACAGCAAACCGGTGTCTGCCAGACTGAAGCCGAACTCCTTGCGCACGTCCGCGGCGATGAGCGGAAAGATCTGCCGGTCCATCGCGTTGAGCGCGTACGAGGCGAGCAGCACCAGGAACATGCCGATCTCCAGCGCGGTGATGGGCGCCTCGCGGCGCGCGCCACCGGCCGGGGAAATGACCGAGGTTGAGGAATGCACGTGTTGTCTCCTTCTCGCCGAGCGAGAAATCTGTTTGTTGTTCGTTCGTTGCACGGGATCGCCGGCGCTGTGCCGGCGAGGGTTCACGCAGCGGGGATTGCCGCGCCGTACCAGTCGAGGATCTGTTCGCCGGTCAGGAAGGCCACGTCGTCATGCGTCTGGATGTGCGCCAGCGCTTCGCGGAAGTAGCGCAGGCGGTGCGGCGCGCCCATGATGTAGGGGTGCACCACCAACGCCATGACGCGGGCCGAGTCTTTCGCGTCTGCGTAGAGCTGTTCGAACTGGTCGATGGCGCGGTCGCGGTACTCGCTGGCCTTGTGGTGCTGGATGAGCATCATCGCCACGTCGTTGCATTCCTGCGTGTAGGGCACGTTCACGATCGCGCCGCCGTCGCGCGTCTTCAGCCGCACCGGCTGGTCGTCGAGCACCCAGTCGCACACGTACTCGTAGCCCTGCTCGGCCAGGATGTCGGGCGTGTGCCAGGTCTCGGTGAGCCCCGGGCCGAGCCAGCCGCGCGGGCGCTTGCCGGTGTAGGCGCGAATGGCCTCGGTGGTCTTGGCGATGTCCTCGACCTCGTCGGGGACCTTTTGCATGTTGCGCTGCCCGAAGCCGTGGCCGATGAACTCCCACTGGCGTTCCTTCGCCGCCTTGGCGATGGGCTCGTAGGCGCGGATGGCCGAACCGTTGATGGCGAGCGTGGCATTGATGCCGAGTGCGTCGATCACTTCGAGCATGCGCCAGAAGCCGACGCGGTTGCCGTACTCGTGCCAGGCCCAGTTCGGGATGTCGGGCATCGGCGAACCGCCGGCCGGTGGTGTCAGCACGGTGCGGGGCATGGTCTCGTCGATGTTCCATTCCTCGACGTTGACGATCACCCAGACAGCCAGTCGTTTGCCGCCGGGCAACTTCAGTTCGGGGCGATCCGCGATGGACGAGTACGAGATGCGTTCGAGTGGTTTCATGGTGTCTCCGTGTGCTGTTGCGGGCTCAGACGATCTCGACCTGCAGGGGCGCAAGCCCGTCGATGCGGCCGGTGAGCTTGTCGCCGCGCTGCACCGGGCCGACCCCTTCCGGCGTCCCGGTGAAGATCAGGTCGCCGGGCAGCAGGCGGTATTGCTTGGACAACTCGCTGACGATCTCGTGGACGTTCCAGATCATCTTTTCGAGCACCGAGTCTTGCCGCACTGCGCCGTTCACTGAGAGGTTGAGTGTTCCCGATCGGATGTGCCCGACCTTCGCCACCGGATGGATCGGGCCGCAGGGCGCCGAGTGGTCGAAAGACTTGCCCTGTTCCCACGGCAGGCCGCGCTTGTTGCATTCGCGCTGGCGGTCACGCCTTGTCATGTCGAGGCCCGCAGCGTAGCCAAAGACGTGATCCAGCGCGTCCTCGGGCGTCACGTTCGACGCATGAGTGCCGATGGCCACGACGAGTTCGAACTCGAACTGGAAATCGTCCGTCAGCGTGGGGTAGGGCACGCGCCCGTCGGTCACCACCGAGTCGGACGGCTTCTGGAAGAAGAACGGTGGATCGCGCTCGTCGCCTTCCTTCATCTCCCGGATGTGGGCCAGGTAGTTGCGGCCCACGCAGTAGACGCGGCGCACGGGAAAACGCTGGTCGCTGTCCACGATGTCGATGGAGATGGGCTGGACTTGCAGGGCGTCGGTATTTGCGGGGACATCGGTCGCTTGCGCGAGTTCGGCCGTCGGGTGGGGGGACATGGGTTTGTCTCTCTGGAAGGTTTGGAAAGGAGTGGCTAGAGTCTAGGAACGAGGCCTTCTCACCTCAACGCGCAGGCTTGCGCAAAGATATGCAATCCTTGCGATCTTGAGATCAGCTCTTCATGCCACCCACGCCTTCCCCCGACGAATTCGTGCCGCCGCCCCGCGCCGGTGCCGCGCGTGCCGCCATCAGCAACTACACGATGGCGGCGCGGGCACAGCGCGCCTATTTCGGCATTCACGACCAGAGCAACTGCCTGCCGAATCCGGTGCCGCACCGGCATGAGTACTTCCAGATCTACGTCAACACGCGGGGCGAGACCACGCACTACATCGGCGGCAACCAGCGCGCCATCGGCGCCGGCACGGTGAGCTTCGTGCTGCCCTTTCTGGTTCATTACATTCCGAACGCGGCCGACGGCGTGTTTCATGTGATCAACATCAGCAAGGAGTACCTGCTGCCGTCGCTGGACCTCGATGTGTTCGAGCTGTCGGAGGTGCCGTTGTCACGCGCGCCCGAGCTCGCGCCTTTCCGGTTCCAGCATTGCCTGGATTTTCGCTTCGATGAAACCGAGACCCACCAGCTCCAAGCGCTGTGCGAACACATGGCGCAGGAAGCGCAGCGGCCGCCGGGCGAAGAAACCGCGAGCCATCTGCTGATTCGCAGCCATCTGCTTCACCTGATCGGCATGGTGTGGCGACGTTACGGCGAGGAGTTTCGCAACTGCGAGGCGCAGGGGATGGCCCTGCAGTCGTACCGGCCGGCGGTGCTGCGCTGCATCCGCTACATCAGCCGCAACCTCGCGCAGGAGCTGACGTTGGGCGATGCGGCGCATGCGAGCCATGTGTCGCCCACGCATCTGGCCCACCTGCTGAAGAGCGAAACGGGCAAGACCTTCCTGGAGCTGGTGACCGAACGCCGGATCGAGCGCGCCAAGACGCTGTTGGTCTTTACAGGCGCCTCTGCGGCGGAGATCGGCGAAAGCACCGGTTTCGGAGAGCCGACGCAGTTCGCGCGCCGTTTCGGGCAGATCGTGGGGGCGACGCCTTCCGCGTACCGGCGGCAATTTCAGCGAGGGGGGAATCGGACGTGGGACTGACGGCGCGATGCTCCCAGTAAGCAATCAGGCTCTCGAGCTTGACGTCGGTGGCTGCAAGTCCGACGTGGGCATTCGTTGCATGGCAGTCCTTCGCGTACGGCGGCTCCGGACGGGTTGCCGACACTCAACCTGGCCCGCCTGAGTGTCCGCTTCCACTTGTGTTGCAGCCCCAGCCTGGCTTCTTCAAAACGAGCGCGGCAGACCGAGCAGATGTTCCGCGACATACGCAAGGATCAGGTTGGTCGAGATCGGCGCCACCTGGTAGAGCCGGGTCTCCCGGAATTTGCGTTCGACGTCGTACTCGTTGGCAAAGCCGAAGCCGCCATGGAACTGCAGGCACGCATTGGCGGCCTCCCAGCTGGCCTTGGCGGCCAGGTACTTCGCCATGTTCGCTTCCGCGCCGCAAGGCTGTCGGGCGTCGAAAAGCTCGCAGGCACGCCAGCGCATGAGGTCGGCGGCTTCCACCTCGATGTGGCTCTCGGCAATCGGGAACTGCACGCCCTGGTTCTGACCGATCGGGCGGCCGAACACGACACGGTCCTTCACATACCCGGTTACGCGGTCAATGAACCACTTGCCGTCGCCGATGCATTCCGCGGCAATCAGCGTGCGCTCTGCGTTGAGCCCGTCGAGGATGTAGCGGAAGCCCTGGCCTTCCTCGCCGATCAGGTGGTCTGCCGGAATCTCCAGGTTTTCGATGAACAGCTCATTGGTCTCGTGGTTCACCATGTTCGCGATCGGCTGTACGGTCAGGCCGTTGCCGATGGCCTGGTGCAGGTCGACCAGAAAGATCGACATGCCTTCGGATTTCTTCTTCACCTCGGCCAGCGGCGTGGTGCGCGCCAAGAGGATCATCAGGTCGGAGTGCTGCACGCGCGAGATCCACACCTTCTGCCCGTTGACGACATAGGTGTCGCCCTTGCGCACGGCGGTGGTCTTGATCTTCGTGGTGTCGGTGCCGGTGGTGGGCTCGGTCACGCCCATCGACTGAAGCCGCAGCTCGCCGCTGGCGATCCTTGGCAGGTAGCGGCTTTTCTGCGCCTCGCTGCCGTGGCGCAGCAGCGTGCCCATGTTGTACATCTGGCCGTGGCAGGCGCCGGAGTTGCCGCCGCAGCGGTTGATCTCCTCCATGATCACCGAGGCTTCCGCGAGCCCGAGGCCGGAGCCGCCGTAGGACTGCGGGATCAGCGCTGCCAGCCAGCCCGCGGCAGTCAGTGCATCGACAAAGGCTTCGGGGTAAGCGCGTTGCTCGTCGATCTTGCGGTGGTATTCGTCGGGAAACTCGGCGCACAGCGCGCGCACGGCGTCACGGATGTCCTGGTAGTTGTCGGAAGAACGGTTCATGGTGTATCTCGCTGGCAGGGTGAGTGGGGCATCGGCCGCGCGAGCGCGCGCATTCCTTGCGGCCACGAGGGCGCAATGAACGACCGATGCAGGGAACGGAAAGAAGCGAAGGGGGCCGGGCGGCCCCGGGGTGTCAGGCGGGCGCCGTCATCAGTGGGATGAGTTCGCGCACGTCAGGCAGCTCCTCGAGCCGGCGCAGTGCCGAATCCAGTGTTTCGGCCTGTGACGGCGGCAGCCGCGGCTTGATCGAGGCGCAGCAGGCCATGAACTTGGCCTGCTGATCCGGCGCGGGCAGCGGCCGGCCAGGGCTGCCGAGAAAGTGCGGCACGGCCAGCCGCAGCGTGTCGCCCCGTTTGAGCACCACTTCGACCACTTGCGGACCCAGGGCGTTCGGGTTGGGGTTGCCGTCGTCCAGCACCTCGACCCGGCGTGCCAGTTCGAAGGTGCGCGCGTCGTTCAACGCGGGCGGGTCGAAGGCCTCGATGCCCACCCGGCCCTTGCGCAGCGCCGTGGCCACCACGTAGCCCATGCTGAGCTTGGCGCTGGCAGAGTCCATGCCAGGCTGCGCCGGCCGCCCCACGAGCCGTGCGATCAGCGCCGAGGCATGCACGCGCACGGTTTCCACGTCGTCCGCACCGAAGCCGTGCGTGGCCATGAGATCGACGACCGCATCGACGCCCGCATGGGTCGCGCGACCGGTGGGGTAGGGCTTGTGGCTCATGCGCGCGATCTGGAAGACCTGGCCGACGTCGTTCGCCACGTCGGCCCAGCGCGACTGGCCGAAGTCATAGAGCGCGAAGTAGCCGAACGGGCCCTCCAGGATGTCTCGCGGTCCCGGGAAGCCGGCACGCGCCAGTTCGAAGGCGGTGACGGCTGCGCGTGCGTTCAGGCCCACCTGCAGGCCGACCGCGGGCGAGCCCTCGGCATGGGCTTGCATGGTGCCGGAGAGGTGGCTGTACATGAGGCCGAGTGCGTTGTGCATCGTGTCGGCGTCCATGCCGGCGAGCTTGCACAGTGCGGCCGTGGCGCCGAGGCCGCCGCACATGGCAGGGCGGAAGAAGCGCATCGGCGCACGCTGCGCCAGCGCGACGTAGATGGCCACGTCGAGTCCCAGCGTCACCGCCGTGATCAACGCCTTGCCCGAGACGCCGCCTTCGCGTTGGGCATAGCCGAGCGCGGCCGGCACGATGCAGGCGAAGGCGTGGACCACGGCGACGTCGTGCACCGCATCGAACTCCTGGTTGAACACCTGGTAGGCGTTGAGCATCACGGCCGACGGAAAGGGCAGCTTCTCGCCGCTGCCCCAGACCGTGACGGCGTCGCCGTCGCCCAGGGACTGCGCTGCCTGCTTGAGTGCCGGCATGCGCGGATGGCGCGAGCCGGAAATGCCGACACCGATGGTGTCGTAGATGAACATCCGCGCCGCATTCACCGCTTCGGGTGGCAGGGAGTCGAAATCGCGAGAGCGGACGTGGGCGATGAGGGTGTCGATGGCGTTCATTGAGGCATCGGGACAAAGGGGACGTCGCCGGACCGGGCAACGAGCGGCGCCGGCGCGGGGACCTGCGCGGCGTACCAGTCATGGAGGGATGAGCCCGTCACCACCCGCACCATCGGGTGCGCGAGCAGCAGGTCCAGCATGGCTTCGAAATCGCCGAAACGGTGGGGCACGCCCATCAGGTGCGGATGCAGCCCGATGGCCAGCACCCGGGGTTGGCCCAGGCGGGCGACTTCGCGCGCAAAGACCTCCAGGGTGCGTTCGAGCCGCAGCTTCATCTCGGGCGAGGAGTGCTTCTCGACCGCATAGATCACCGAATCGTTGACCTCCAGCATGTAGGGCAGGGCCATCAGCGAACGGTGCTCGGTTTGCATCCAGCACGGCAAGTCGTCCAGGCACCAGTCGAACACATGGTCGATGCCGGCGGCGGCGAGGATGTCGGGTGTGTCCGCCGCTTCGCGCAGGCCGGGCGAGAGCCAGCCGCGCGGACGAACGCCGGTGAAGGCGGCGATGCGGTCGAGCGACTTCACGATGGCTTCCGCCTGGGCGTGCCCGTCGAGTTGCGCCAGCGACTGCTGCTGCACCCCGTGGCCGATGAATTCCCAGCCGGCCTCCAGGATGGCCTGCGCGGCGCTCGGGTGCGAATCGATCACCGAGGCGTTGAGGCTGGCGGACGCGCGCAAGCCGCGGCTGCGCAGCGCCTCGATCATGCGAGGCAGCCCGCAGCGCAGGCCGTACTCGGCCCAGCTGAAGTTCGGCACGTCGGGCACCGTTTCCTTGCCGTGCGGCGGCGTCAGCAGCGTGCGCGGCATGGGGCGGTCGAAAGGCCAGTGCTCCACGTTCACGACGATGTGCGCGAGGATGTGGCCGCCGTCCAGCGGCATCAACGGCGGGCGCTCGGACGAGAGTTGAAAGGGGACGCGTGGATTGCTCATGACAGGTTCTCTTGCAGGGTGGCGGTCATCGGTTCAGCTCCCTTCGAAATGCGGCGCGCGCCGCTCGGCAAATGCAGCCTGGCCCTCGGCGTAGTCCCGGCTGGCGAAGCACTGGCGCACCATCGCGTCGATCGCTTCCCGGGCCTGCGCTGTCGGGGGCTCCAGCGTAGCGAGAATCGCGGCCTTTGCGGCCCGCAACGCCAGCGGCGCGTTCTGGGCGATCAGCGCCACGCGTGACGCCACTTCGGCGGCGAAGATCTCGGCGTCGATGCAGTCGTTGACCAGGCCCAGGCGCATCGCCTCGGGGGCGTGGAGGCTGCGCGCCGTGTAGAACAGGTCGAAGGTGGCCGGTGCGCCCAGCAATCTCACCAGCCGCTGCATGCCCTCGAACGCGTAGCCCAGGCCGATGCGCGCGGCCGGCATGCGAAAGCGCGCGTTCGATGCGGCGAAGCGAAGGTCGCAGGCGAGGGCGATGCCCATGCCGCCGCCCATGCAGATGCCCTGGATGCGCGCCACTGTCGGCTTGGCGCATTCGGCCAGCACGCGCTGGGCGGTCGCCACCGCGTGGTCGTAGGCGGCGACGGCGTCGGTGCCACTGCGCTGTTGCGCAAACTCGCTGATGTCGGCGCCCGAGACGAAAGCGGCGTCGCCTTCACCGGTGACGACAATCACGCGCACGGCGCGGTCGTCGGCCAGCGTCTGTACGGCTTCAGTGAGCTGCTGCCACATGGCCAGCGTCATCGCGTTGTGTTTGCGCGCATGGCTGATCACCAGGGTCCCCACCCCCGCTGCGGTCTCGGTCCGGATGTGTCCTTCGCTCATACCGCGGCCTTCGCTTGCAGCTGTTCGATGTCGGAAGGCGTGTAGCCAATCTCGGTCAGCATCTCGGTGGTGTGCTCACCCCAGGCCGGGGCGGCGTGCGCGATGCGTGCCGGCGTGCGCGCCAGCGTGATGGGCTGCGACACCAGCCGGTAGCGCCGGCCATTGCCCGCTTCCACATCCTGCGCGATGCCCAGGTGGTTCACCTGGGCGTCCTCGAAGACCTGCGGAATCGAATAGACGGGGCCCGCGGGCACGCCGGCGCGGTTCAGCAGTTCGACCCAGTGCGCAACCGTCTGGTTCTTGAAGACCTCGGCCAGGGCCTCGTTGAGTGCCAGCCGGTGTTCGACTCGCAGCTTCTCGGTGGCGAATTCGGGCACCGCCCTCAACTGCGGAGCCTGCAGGCATTCGCACAACCGCACCCAGTTGCCTTCGCCGGACGCGCCGAGATTGAACACGCCGTCGCTGGCCTGGAAGAGGCCCATCGGGCTGCTCGTCGGGTGGTCGTTGCCTGCCTGGGCGGGCACGTCGCCGTCGTTGAGGTAGCGCGCGGCCTGGAAGTCCATCAGCGCCACCTGCGTGTGCAGCAGCGAGCCGTGCACCCATTGCCCCTGCCCGGAACGCTCGCGCTCCAGCAGCGCGATCAGGATGCCCGCTGCCGCATAGACGCCGGTGCCCGAATCGGCCACCGCGAGGCCGGCGCGCACGGGTCCCTGTGCCGGGAAGCCCGTGACCGACATCAACCCGCCCATGCCCTGGATGATCTGGTCGAAGCCAGGGCGCCAGGCATAGGGACCGTCCTGGCCGAAGCCCGAGATGCTCGCGAGGATGATCCGGGGATTGACCGCGCGCAGCGCCTCGTAGTCGATGCCCAGTCGCGCCTTGACGTCGGGGCGCCAGTTTTCCACCACGACGTCGGCTGTTTCCACCAGCCGCATGAACGCCTCGAGCCCTTCCGGCTTCTTGAGGTTCAGCGTCATCGATCGCTTGTTGCGGTTGAGGTTCTGGAAGTCGCCGCCCCAGCGGTCGGCTGCGAACATCGCCTCGTTCGGGTCGACACCCGCCGGGGGTTCGATGCGGATCACGTCGGCGCCGAAATCCGCAAGGATGCGCACGCATGTGGGGCCGGCGCGAACGCGGGACAGGTCGAGCACGCGAAAGCGCGCGAGGGCAGGGGAGGCGTTGATCTTGGGCATGGTTTCTCCGTGGGAAGTCAATGAAGCGGGGTGCCGGCGCGATGGGCGGTGCGCGCCGCGGGAACGGAAGGAGCGCCCGTCGGCGCGGCGAACTGGTGCCCGAAGGCCAGCAGCTCGGCCTCGGTGCCCGGCGCACCGATGGCCTGGATGCAAACCGGCCGGCCGCGCGCGTCGGTGCCGATCGGGAACGACAACGAAGGGAGCCCGAGGTAGTTCACGAAGGCGTGGTAGTGGTGAAGCGCGACCAGTTCGCGCGGGTCGAAGCGGTCGGAGGTGGTGGTCACCACTTGCGCGTCGGGCACGCCGCGCGGCAGCGAAGGCAACAGCAGCACGTCGGCTTGCGCAAGGTGCCCGGCAACGAAGGCGTCGCGCCAGCCCGCGCGGGATTGGCAGGCGTGCCGGTACCAGGCGGCCGGGACGGCCCAGCCCGGCAGGAGGATTGCCTGCGTGATCGGCGCCAGCGAGCCGAGTGCGTGGCGCACGCTGTGCGCATGCGTGGCCGCGGCCTCGACGTGGAGCACGATCTGGGCAAGACACGACAGTTCGTCGAGTCCACGCAAGGACGCGCGGTGCCATGCCACCGCGTGCGAGGTGGCGCGAGATTCGAATGCCCCGAGCCGGCTTGCAACGTCGTCGCGCAGGTCGGGCTGGTCCAGTGCCGACGCCACGCGCCAGCGGCGGTGGCGCGACAGGTCTTCCTCGATGCCTTCCAGGCTGAGCAGACGCTGCGCCATCGGCGCCTCGTCGGGCAGCAGCGCCGCGAACACATGGGCCGCATCCGACACCGAGCGCGCCACCACGCCGACGGTGTCCAGCGACGGCGCCAGCTGCGACACGCCACCCGCGTCGATCACGCCGGCGCCGGGCTTGAATCCGACCACGCCGCAGGTGGACGCGGGAATGCGCACCGACCCCGCGGTGTCCGTCCCCAGCGAGGCCCGGCACAAGCCGGCAGCCACCGCCACGGCCGAGCCGCTGGATGACCCGCCGACCGCCGCCGCCGGGTCCAGCGGATTCAGCGGTGCGGGAAAGTGCGGGTTCTCCGCGGTCGCGCCACAAGCGTACTCCGCCATCACAAGGGCGCCGAGGTAGGTCGCGCCACGCTCGGAGAGGCGTCGCAAGGGGGCGGAGGGAGGGCTGGTCACCGCATCGGTCGCAGCGCCTTCCGGTCGTCCTTGCCCTGCGGCGCGCAGCCCTGTGCCGAACACATCCTTGTGCGCCATCGCGATGCCGGAGAGCGGGGCATCCGCGATCGGCCGGCTGTCTGTAGCGCGCTCGACCACGCAGCGATGGACCGCAGCGCCACGCTCGAAGGCCTCGCGCTGCAAGGCCAGCGCTTCGTCGGCCGATCTGGCACCCGTGGCAATCGACCGGCGCAGCGCGGCGATGGAGGGCATGCCCGCATCACTCATGCGCGTGCTCCACAGGGCGGATGTCGAACGGCGGTGTGGTGCCGGCGGCCAGACGGCTCGCCATGGGCGCCAGCCGTGCCAACGTGCGCGCCGCGCGGACCTGAAGTCCGGGGGCGGCATCGATGCCATGCAACTGCAGGCTCAGCGTGACCCATGTCTTCCATGGCTCGAGGGTGGGGTCGGTCAAAGCGGTCTCCTGGCACCGTGCGCTCTCTCTGGAGCAGGTAAAATTAAAAGATGGATGAGGTCTATAAATATATTTATAACTCACAAAAATGTTTTATTCAATCGTTGTTTTACGGGAGCTCGCCCCATGAAAACCGCTGAACGCATCCGCCTTGCGGTCGAGGAGTCCATCCGCGACGGCACGCTCCTGCCCGGAGACACGGTGGACGAACAGGCGCTGATGACGGCCTACGAGGTCTCGCGCACGCCGGTGCGCGAGGCGCTGCTTCAGTTGCAGGCCCAGGGGCTGGTGGAAAGCCTGCCGCGTGGTGGCATGGTCGTCGCGAAGATGGACATGACCCAGCTGCTGGCCATGTGGGAGCTGCTGGCGGAGCTCGAGGGCTTGTGCGTGCGGCTGGCCTGCGAGCGCATGACGCCCGAAGAGCGGCTCGACCTCGCCAAGTCGCACGAGCGCGCCGCCGCCGCGGTCAAGAAAGAAGACGTCAAGGCCTGGCAGGAGCACAACCGGCGCTTCCACGAGGCGCTCTACCAGGGGGCACGCAACCCCTACCTGCGCCAGGAAATCCTGCGGATGCGTTCGCAGACCGGCGCCTACAGGCGCCACGCCTTTGCCGCGTTCGGTCGCCTCAAGTCGTCATGGGAGCAGCATTCCAAGCTGCTCGACGCAATTCAGCGGCGCGATGCCAGGGCGGCGGCCGAACTGATGGTCGAGCACATGAGCCCCGGCCAGGGCTCGACCAACTTCGCGTCGTTCATGGCGGCGCTGCCGAAGGAACTGATGGGGTGAGCGGCGGCAACTGCTGCTTCAGGAAGGTGACCAGCGCGTGCACCTTCAGCATCAGGTGGTCGCGCGTCGGGTAGACCGCAAAGAGGCGCCGAGGCGGCGCCACGTAGGCGTCGAGCGCGGTCTGCAACGAGCCATCGGCCAGCGCGTCCTTCACCATCACCGACGGCACCAGGCCCAGCCCGACGCCCCGGCGCATCGCGTCGACCAGCAGCAGGCTGTTGTCGGCGCGGAACGTGCCGCTCACCCGCACACGCGCGCGCCCGTCCGGCCCGTCGAACACCCATTCGTCGCGGTCGTCGCCCAGCAGGTACTGCAAGCAGTTGTGGCCCGACAGGTCGGCGGGTGTCGCGGGCCGGCCGTGACGTTCCCAGTAGGCGGGCGCGGCGCACACCACGCGGGCCAGGTCCATCAGCGGCATGGCCACCAGGCTCGAATCTTCCAGCCGCGCCTGGCCGCGCAGCGCGACGTCGATGCCTTCGCGCACCAGATCGACCGGCCTGTCGTTCAGCCGCATCTCGAGCTCGATGCCCGGGTGTTGCGCCTGGAACGCATGCAGATGCACGTGGAGATGCGACAGCGTGAGCGACACCGGCGCGGCCACGACCAGCCGCCCGGTCAACCCGCGGCTCACCGAACGGACATCGGTCAGCGTGCGCTCGGTATCTGCCAGCGTTCGCTGGCAGAAGCTGTAGAAGCGCTCGCCGGCTTCGGTGAGTTGCATGCTGCGCGTGGTTCGCGCGAGCAGGCGGCAATCGGTCCAGGCTTCCAGCGACTGGATGGCCTTCGTGACGACCGAGTTCGAGAGGTTCAGCGCGCGGGCGCCCGCGGCCAGGCTGCCCTGCTCGACGACGCGGCAAAAGTACTGCATGGCAGCGTAGCGATCCATGGCGCCGAGCGTACCAGCCGACGAGGCCAACGCAGCACGCGCGAGCGTCTCAGCGCCGCAGCGGGATGGCGATGGGGCGCATCGGTGCGGCGTCGCCGCCACGCAGCTTGAGCGACGCACCGATGAACGCGAACTCGTAGACGCGGTCCTTGGCGAGCGCTTCCAGGTTGACCAGCTCGATGATCGGCGTGCCCTGCTGTGCGAGCAGGTAGGTGTGCACCGGTACGTAGTTGTCATCGGCATCGGGCGGGAAGGTCTCGAAGCTCAGGTTGTCGGCACCCACGACCATCGCGCCACCCGACTCCACGAGAAAGCGCGCGGCATCCACGCTCATGCCCGGTGGCGAATCCATGTAGGCGTCGGCCTTGTCATAGAGCTTCATGCGGCCGGTGCGGATCAGGACCACGTCGCCTGTCTCCAGCTTCACGCGCTGCTTGTCGAGCGTCTCCTGCAGATCGGCCCGGGTGACGCGGTAGCCGGGCGCCAGCATCTCGACGCCCTTGGCGGCGGCAACGTCGATCAGGACCCCGCGGGCCACGATCGGCGGGATGGTCTCGGCGCCGGTCTTCTTCCAGCCGCGGTCGCCCAGGTGTTCACGCGCCTCGAAGCCGTTCCAGATCTTGCCGTCGAGGCCGAAATGGTTGAGCGCGTCGATGTGTGTGCCCATGTGGGTGTACATCGAGATGGCCGCGCCGGTGTAGCTCACGTGCTTGTTCTGCGTGTGGCCGACGCCCATCGGGTCGTCGACCACGGTGCCGTGCGGCGTGTGCGTCATCCAGATCTGGTAGCGCGGATCGCCGATGCCGTGCCAGCTCGGCATGCCGACGAAGTACTCGACCGACAGGTCGTACACACGCGCACCGTCCGCGCGGGAAAGCACCTGGGCCTTGGTGCTCGCGGTCATGAGGTTGAGTCGGCCGAGTTCGTCGTTCGGGCCCCACGGGCTCTTGCCCACGACGGGGGCTGCGAAGGCGAGGGGGATGCTCATTGCACCCCATAGAGACGCTGCGGCGCCGATCTTGCGTATCCATTGCGACATTGAAAACTGCTCCATTTCGTTCGGTTGCTTGGTTGGCTAGGCACGCACTGCGCGGTGCCAGGTGCTGACCTTAGGAGGAACGAAGTCGCGCGGAAACCGTGCCGGCGGCAAAGGTCCTTTCTCGATTCGCGAACGATGAAACCGGCGGAGAAAGATCCCACGGAGGGTAACTACCAATGTGCGATGGAACGCCTATAAATATATTTATAAACATTATGCGTACACCATAAAGGGCGGCGCATTCCTGGAGTTCTGTCATTGAAGAAAAAGGAAACTGCTGTGGACGCTACCTCTGTCTCATCCCTTGCGCGGCCTTCGGCCGGCGCCCATTCCCCCTCGGACCACGACCGCATGCACCGCAAGATCGCATGGCGGCTGGTGCCGTTCCTGGTGTTCCTGTTCCTGCTGGCGTGGATCGACCGCGTCAACGTGGGCTTCGCCAAGTTGCAGATGCTGCAGGACCTGCAGTTCAGCGAAGCGGTCTACGGGCTGGGCGCCGGCATCTTCTTCATCGGCTACTTCCTGTTCGAGGTGCCGAGCAACCTGCTGCTGCAGAAGATCGGCGCGCGCAAGACGCTCGCGCGCATCACGATCCTCTGGGGCCTCACGTCGATGGCGATGATCTACGTGGAAACGCCCACGTCCTTCTATGTGCTGCGCTTCCTGCTCGGTGCATTCGAGGCCGGATTTTTCCCGGGCGTGATGCTGTACCTGACGTACTGGGTGCCGGCGCATCGCCGCGGCAAGATCAACGGGCTCTTCATGACCTCGTTTGCCATCGCGGGCGTCGTCGGCGGGCCGCTCGCAGGGCTGATCATGAGCGGCATGGAAGGCGTCGCGCCGTTTCGAAACTGGCAATGGCTCTTCTTGCTCGAAGGCATTCCTTCGGTGCTTGCCGGCTTCGCGGTGCTGGCCTGGCTGCCGGACCGGCCCCAATCCGCACGCTGGCTGACCGAGGCCGAGAAGCACGCGCTGGCCGCCGAACTGCAGAAGGAGAACGCCGACGTCCCCAAGCAATCGAGTTTCGGCCGGGCGTTGCGCAACCCCATGCTGTGGCTGTGCACCGCCGCCTATTTCTGCATCGTGAGCGGCAACGCCACCATTGCGTTCTGGACGCCCTCGATCGTCAAGGAGCTGGGCGTGAAGGGCACGCTGAACATCGGCCTGCTGTCGGCCATTCCGTTCATTCTGGGAACGGTCGCGATGGTGCTCAACGGCATGCATTCGGATGCCACCGGTGAGCGGCGGCGGCACTGCGCCTATGCGACGCTGATCGCCGGCGTCGGGCTTGTGGCCACCGGCGTGTTGATCGAGCAACCTGTGCTCGCCATGGTCGCGTTGAGCTTTGCGACCATCGGCATCCTCGCCGCCTTTCCCGTGTTCTGGTCGATCCCCGCTTCCTTTCTGACGGGCACCGCTGCGGCGGGTGGCATCGCTTTCATCAACTCGGTCGGCAACCTGGCGGGGTTCGCTGCGCCCTTCACGATGGGGTGGCTGAAGACGTCGACGGGAAGCGTGGCCGCGGGCCTCTATGCGGTCGCGGGACTGGAAATCATCGCGACGCTCGTGCTGTTGTATGCGATGCGCAATCGAGCACGCTAGACAGTGGTGCATAGCTCCTCCTGGATCCTTGCCGTTGCACCGCATGCGCCTTGTGAGTCAAAGAGCGTTGCCCTTCCGGGGCGGAAGAGACGGCCCCTGTCCGGGCCTTCCCTTTGCCCGGCAAGCGCGCAGCGCTGCAGCACGCGGGAGTTCAGGGCCGACCACCTGGAAGGTCCGCTGCGCGAGTCGGTGCCCTCAGAAGGCGTGCCGAATGCCCATGTCGTAGCCGGTGGTGCTCGTGGGGACATAAGGTGCGCTGATCCCGGCAATGCCGTTCGCAAACCTCACCCCGCCTCCGGGACTGATGGCCATCGCCGCATTCACGGACCCGTTCCACTTCATCTTGGTTCGCGCAACAGTGGCATAGAGCGCGGTGCGCTTTGACAGGTTGTACACATAGCCGACGGCGAACTTCTCGATCCTGGCATCGTTGTCTTGCAGCCATGTCGCGGGATTCAAAGCATTCACCGTACGGGGAGAGGCGTAGTTCACGCGCGAATAGGACGCACGGATCAATCCAGGCCCGACCGGGGCCGTGATGCCGATCAAGCCGCCGGTGTACTTTCCATTGCTCTCGTTCCTGAAGGGATATGGAATGCCGCCGATATTGGCTACGTGCATCTTGCTGCGCTCATCCCTGATCTGCGACAACTGGCCGAACAATTTGACGACATCGAAATCGTAGGAGACCCCAGCGTTGAGGATCTTCAAACGGTCCTTGTCGAATCCGCTGAGATCGTCCTTGGTGTCTTCCTGGTAGGCGATGGCCATGTTGAGCGGGCCACGTTGATAGCCGAAGCGCCCCCCGACGTTTCGCCCGCCCTTGCTCGGACTGTGGCTCACGCCACTTTGCTTCAGGTTCTCATGCAGCGAGTACATGACCTGGCCGTAGAACCCGCCAAGATGGCCCGGCAGGAAATAGCCGACGCTGTTGGAGGCGCGAACGTAGTTGTCAAAGGGCATCAGGTTCGCGGGCGACTTTCCGCGGCTGGTGGTGAGCCCCGTGCCGATCGGATTCCATAGGTTCGCGCCAACCCCGACCGTGCCAAAGGGATCGAAGACCGTCAGATTCCAATAGGTCGGCACATAGTCCCGGCCCAGGCGCACTTCGCCGAACGGTCCCGACAGGCTGACCGTCGAGCGGCGGTCGAAAACGCCAAGCCCCTGGGCCCCGTCGTCCGGTGTGAGTGTGGATTCCAGCCAGAAGCCTGTAGCAAGCCCGCCGCCCAGATCCTCCTGTCCGCGAATGCCCAAGAGAGAAGGGGTGTGCGCACCCGACGCGAGCTTCGCGGCGCCTTGCGAGATGGATGCCGGCGCTGCCAGGGACCACCAAGGCAGGCCTGCGGGCAGCACGCTCTTGGTCTGGTAGTGGCTCACCGAGATGTCAATGACGCCGAAGAGCGTCACAGAGGACTGCGCCCAGCTCGAAGACCCGATGAACAGCGATGCAAGTGAGATGGGAAGAAAAAGCTTACGCCCGCGGTTGTGCATGAATGTCTCCTTCGTTGTTGTTGATTGCGCAGGGGAAAAACGGCCTGCCGCCGCCTGCGCCCAGGTCTTGTGTCTAGGCTGAGGGCGCCTCGAACACGGTCGCGACCGTCCCGTCGCGCAACCATTCCTCCAGAACCCGCGCCAACGGCTTTTCCGACGCGGTCTTGGGGATCGCTTCGATGGCCATCAGCCGCCCGGGAAGGGCGTTCTTCGACAGCGTCTCGCGCAAACGCGCATGGAGCACCGAAAGGTCCAGGTCGGCGCGATGCGGGACGACGGCTGCGACGACATCGCGTTCGCCAGGCGCCCCCGAGGCCGCTGCCGTGCCGAACACAAACGCATCGCGGACCAGTCCGGTGTCCGCGATGGCCTTCTCGATCTGAGCCGGGTCGATGAATTCGCCGTTGCGGCGAATGCCATGGCCGCGGCGGTGCTCGAAGTAGAGCCAGCCGTGCGCATCGGCGCGCACGATGTCGCCGGTCCAGAGCCAACCATCCTTGCCTTTGCTCTGCGAGGCCTGCGGGTCTTCGAAGTACGCGATGTCGAAGGGCGCGCCACTGACCGGCCGGAACGCCAGTTCGCCCGGCGTGCCCACAGGCGCATCGCTGCCGTCTTCGGCGACGATGCGGACGGAGAACGCCGGGTGCGGGCGGCCGATGCTGCCGATCGGACCTTTCCCGAAAGGGTTGACCGTCAGCCCGCCTTCGGCGGTGCCGTAGAACTCCAGAACATGGACGCCGAAGCGCTGCTCGAAGTCACGCCAGATGGCCTGCGGCATGCCCGCGGCGACGACGAAGCGCACGACATGATCCCGGTCGCTGGGCGACGGCGGCTCGCAATAGACGGCGGTGGTCATGCCGCCCAGCAGAGTGAAGGCGGTGCACCGGTGTCGACGCACGATCTCCCACAACCGCGACTTGGTGAAGCGGCGCGACATGACACAGGAGATCCCGAGCCTCAGGGCTGCACCCAGCGTGACCAACTGGGCATTGGCGTGCGTCAGCGACAGGCCGGAGTAGAGGCGATCGTCGCCGGTGTAGCCGAAGGCGGAGGCCACCAGTGCCGCCGTGTCGACGAAGCGGCGGTGGGTGATCACGATCCCCTTGGGCTCTCCGGTCGTGCCGGAGGTGAAGAGAATCTGCATGGGGTCATCGGGATCGACGGGCGTGAAGTGCGCCGAGGGGTGGCCTGCCTGTGTGTGGCGGGCCAGCAGTTGCGCGTAGTCCAGCGCTTCGCAGGCGCGCGGCGCATCTGCCGCAAGTTCGCCCGAGACCACACGAACGACCCAGCGCAGGTGGGTGGCGCGCGGTCGAATCTGCGCGACCGCAGCGGCGGCATAGTCCGCCGCGATCACACCCACGCAGTGCGTGCGATCGATCAGTGCGGCGAGCCTGTCGCCTTGCGCCCGCGCATCGATCGGTACCAGCACCGCCCCGAGGTGCGCGGCCGCCACCATGGCTTCGACGAACTCGGGGTGGTTCGCCATCACCAGCGCGATGGCGTCGCCACGTCGGATGCCCAGGCCTTGCAGGGCCCGGGCCAGCGCCAGGCCGTTCTCGTGCAGTTGCAGGAAGCTGCGGTGCTGCTCGGGCAAGGCCGGGCCCGCCTCGAACGTGAGGGCGATCGCATGGGGACGCGTGCGCGCATGGTGGCCGACGAGATCGGCCAGGGTCTTGAAATCCGTCATGTCAGTCCGCCTTGATGCCCGTCTTGTCGATCAGGGCCTTCCATTGCGCCGTCTCTTGCGCCGTCAGCGCAGCCAGTTCAGCCGGCGTCGAGCCCTCGGGTGTCAGGCCGAGTTGCAGCAGATGGCTTCGGAATGCGTCGCTCTTCAGGATCTGCTGCACCTCGGCGTTGAGTCGCGCGATGACCGGCGCGGGCGTGCCCGCCGGTGCCCACAAGGCGTTCCAGCCGCTCAGCTCGAATTCGGGCAGAGTCTCCCGGACCGTCGGCACTTGCGGCAGGACGGAGAGTCGCGTGGGCGTGGTCACCGCCAACGCCTTGACGCGACCGCCGCGAACGAGTGCCAGCGCCGAGGCCTGGGGCTCGAGCCGGACCTGCACGCGCCCCGCCATCAGCTCGGTGTTGGCATTGGCGCCGCTGCGGTAGGGCACATGCAGCAGATCGATGCCGCACTGCGCCTTGATCAGTTCCATGCCCAGGTGGAAGGCGCTGCCGTTGCCCGTGGAGGCATAGGCCAGCTTGCCGGGCTCGCGCTTCGCCAGGGCGATCAGCGACGGGAGGTCGGAGGCCGGCAAGCCGCTGTGGGCGAGCAGCACGTACCCGCCGCGCGCGACCAGGCTGATCGGCGCCATGTCCCTGGCCGGGTTGTAGGGCAGCCGCGGGTAGAGGTGCGGGTTCATCGTCGCCACCTGGTTCATGGCGTAGAGCAGCGTGTGCCCGTCAGCGGGCGCCTTGAGCGCCTTGTCGGTGCCGATGATCCCCGAGGCCCCCGGCATGCCTTCCACATAGACCGGGTTCGACAGGCGCGCCGACAACGCGTCGGCGATCAGACGAGCCACGATCTCGGGTGCGCTGCCGGTGGTTGCGGGCACGATGACCTGGATCGGTTTGGACGGCCAGGCCGCCGTGGCGGCTCTGGCAGCGTTGCCGGCAAGGCCGGACAAGCCCAGGGCGATCGATTGCCCGAGGAGAGTGCGTCTGGAATACATGGTGGCGTGCTTCATCCGTGTTGTGCAGCCCGTTCAAGAATGGTGATGGTCGCGGCCGCTTCCTCATGGCCCAGGAAGCCGCCGCCGTTCTCGGCGAGGGCAAGGCGCGCATTGGCCACCTGTCGCCCGCCGGCCTCGCCGCGCAATTGCAGGACGAGCTCATGGATCTGCATCAGGCCGGTGGCGCCGATGGGATGCCCCTTCGACTCCAGCCCACCCGAGGGGTTGACGGGTCGACGACCGCCCAAGGTGGTGTGGCCATGCTCCGCGAGCCATCCGCCCTGGCCGGGTTCGCACAAGCCCAGGTGTTCGCACTGGACGATTTCTCCGAAGGCCGTGGCGTCATGGACTTCGCTCACGTCGATGTCCTCGGGCCCGACGGCGGCATCTGCGTAGGCACGCAGTGCGGCGCGGCGGCTGATCGGCGTCTCGCGTCCATCGACGCGGTCCGATCCGCTGACGAGAACACTGGCCCGCACGCGCACCGCACGCTTCGCATCGAAGCGCTCCAGGGCGTCCTCGCGCACGATCAACGCCGCAGCCGCGCCATCGCCGATCGGCGCGCACATCGGCAGAGTCAGGGGCCAGGTGATGGCGCGCGCCGCGAGCACCTCGTCGACCGACATCGCGACGCGATGCTGGGCCAACGGGTTGTGCACGGAGTGGCTGTGGTTCTTGGCGGCCACATGGGCCAGTTGCCGTTGCGTGGTGCCGTGGCGCGCCATGTGCGCGCGGGCCAGGGCCGCATAGATGTCCATGAAGACGCTGCGTTGCTGTGCGACGGGGGCTTGTGTGGGGTCCTCACCAGCTTGTTGTGCGAGAAAGCGCAGCAGTGCCTCAGGCCTTTCGGCGTCGTGGGCACCGTCGAAGATGGAGAAGGTGCGGGCCTTGTCCGGGTGCGACAGCTTCTCCGCCCCCACCGCCAATGCGACGTCACACAGTCCGGCGCGCAGATGGGCGCAGGCGAGGTAGAAGGCGGTCGAAGCACTGGCACATGCGTTCTCGACGTTGATGATCGGAATGCCATCCAATCCTGCCTCGCGCAGGGCCACCTGACCACCGATCATGTGCTGCCCCTGCAGGAGCGATTGGCCGACGTTGGCGAAGAACGCCGCACCCACCTGGTCGGCCGTCGCACCAGCGTCGGCCAGGGCGAGATCGATGGCCTGGCGGGCCATCGTGCGCAGCGCAACGTCCGCGAAGCGGCCCGTGGGCGTGCTGCCCACGCCCACGATGTACAGCGGAACCGTCATCTCAGGCCTTCGCTGCCGCGGCGGGCGCTGCCGTGCGGCGGATCCGGTTGCGCAGCGTGCCGATGCCCTGCGCCTCGAGTTCGATGACATCGCCATCGCGCAGCAGCCGGCCGGTCTCCACGCCGCAGCCACCTTCGAAGGTGCCCGAGGCGAAGAGTTCGCCAGGGTGCAGCGTGCACGAGCGGCTGGCATAGCTCACGATGTCCTCGAAGGTCAGCTGCATGTCGGCGGTGCTGCGGGTGGTCTGGACGACGCCATTGAGCATCGACTGCACCTGCAGCTGGTAGAGGTCGGGGATCTCGTCCAGCGTGGCGATGCAGGGGCCGATGGCGTAGGCGCCATCGAAGTCCTTGCTCTTGCCGGCCGGGCTGCCTTCAGCCACTTGCGTATCCCGCGCGGTGAAGTCGTTGAACAGCGTGACCCCGAAGATGTGGTCGCGTGCTCGCGACACGGGGATGTCCTTGCCACCCACGCCGATGACGACGGCCAGTTCGAGTTCGTAGTCCAGCGATTCGGCGAAACCCGGCCAGGCGATCTCGGCATCCGGCCCGGTCATGTTGAGCGGATTGCCGGTGTAGAAGCGAGGCACGGTGAACCAATTCGGGGGCAACTCGAGCGAGCCATCGGCTTGTGCGGCGGCCATGGCGGCCTCCGGGTCGGCTGATCGGGCGGCCAGTTGCTCGGCGCGTCGCCGCAGGAAGAACCTGGGGTGCTCGATCATGGTTCCCCAGTCCCGGATCAGCGGCGGATTGGGCAGCGGGGGAAGCAACGCGGCGCCGGCCAGGGAGTCTGCAGCGCCGCCGTGCTTGGCGATCTGCGCACGCGCAAGGTCCCAGGATGCAGGGCCTGCGCGCAGGAAAGCCAACGCAGAGCCGAAGGCCTCTTTGCCAGGGTGGCGAGCCGTGAGGTCCAGCACGCCGTCGACACCGATGAGGGCACCGAGGCGAGGTGCGTCAAAGCCCTCACGCACAAAAGTCACGATACGCATTGAAGTCGCTCCTCAGTTGGACAGGAAGGCCACGGCACGGGCGGGGGCGGCGCTGGCGCGTGCCAGCTTCAACGGGAAGAAGCCGACATGGAAGCCGCGAAGCGGCAAGGCGCCGAGGTTGCACAGTTGCTGGACGATGAAAGCCTCCTTCTCGCGGATCGCCTTGTGGCCATCCCACAGTTGCTGCTTGTCGCCCGTTTCCTTGAAGGCCTGGGCCATCACGGCGAAGGGACGATCCCATCCGACCGCGTCCGTGCCGAGCACGGTGGCGCCTTGCTCCGACAGGAACAGCGTGCCTTCGCGGCTCATCCCCGGGTACTGAAAGAAGGCCGGCTCGCCCAGGCGATATCGCTCTTGCCCGGTCCGGATCAGCACGGCGTCGCCGGGACGGATGGGCTCGCCCACTGCGGACAACGCCTGGCGAAGCGCATCGACGGGGATGGCCTGCCCAGGCTGCGCCCAAGGGCGCACATCGAGCACCTTGCCGGGGCAGAAGAGCTCGTTCAGTTCGACCTGGTCGATGGTGCGTGAGGTTCGTCCCTCGCAGGTCGATCCGCTGTGCAGCGGTGCGTCCACGTGCGTGCCGCAATGCGACGACATGTCGTTGAGCACCTCCGAACCCCAACCCTCGCCGTCGGGCAAGTCATCGTGGCTGCAGCCGAAGAAGTGGCAGAAGCGATCTCGGCCGTCCGGCGTCGCCGGATGGGAGTAGTCCACCCGGGGCGCCACGACGCCCGCAGCGGCGGCCATGGCGGGAGGAAGCAGATCGCGGTCGTGCGGGTCCAGCGTCGAGGACAGATCGATCAATCTCATGAAGTCTCCTTTAAGTCACACGTGCGTATAAATATACAACTGTATGATTTCAAGGATTGGCTGTCAACGAACTTCAATACCTCGCCACTTCCCTCATGCCCAAGCCCACCGCAGCGAAAACCGCCGTCTCTTCGAAGCGGCAGGCGCTTTCCGACACCACCGCAAACCAGATCCTCGACGCCGCCGAGGCCCTGTTTGCTGCACATGGCTACGGGGGCACCAGCATGCGAGCGATCGCGGAGCGGGCCAACGCCAATCTGGGAGCCTTCCATTACTACTGGGGATCGAAACAAGCGCTGTGCAAGGCAGTGCTGGAGCGCCGCCTTGGGCCGGTGATGAAGGAGCGCAAGGAGCGCCTGGACGCATTCGAGGGTCGGAAGGTCCCGTTGCGAGACATCCTGCGGGCCTCCATGGCGCCCTCACTGCTTGTCGTGGGAGCCAGTGTCCAGGAGCGCGAGTCGTTCCGTGCGTTCTACGGCCGCATGCTGATGGACCCTGCCGATGAAGTGCATGCGCTGACAGCCTCCATCGTGGACGACTTCGCGCGACGCTTCGTGGATGTCGTGAGCCACGAGCTTCCTCACTTGAGCAGCGAAGAGTTCTACTGGCGCGTCATCTTCGTCTACGGCGCCTTCTTCTATTCGCACAGCACGCACACGCGGGTGCAGGCGCTGTGGCCCGAGAAGCTGCAGGAGACCAGCATCGAGGCCGGTGTCGACTACCTGGTGAACTTCATCGAGGCGGGCCTCAAGGCAAAGCCGGCGCCCAGGTCCGCGGGTTGACGGGCCACCTGACAGACAAGCGTCTGGTTGGGGGGCAGAACTGAGATACGCGATTCGAATGTTCCGGTCGCGCTGGCGGCCATGGCACTGCTCGTCCGAAACAAGAGGCCGGGGCGCCAATAACAGGACCCCTCACGAACACCGGCCGCAGTGATCGAGATCGAAAGCGACCCGATCAAATGACGCTCAGGAAATGCGACTTCGTTCTCTACGCCGCGTCTTCCGGCATGCCATCAGCACCAAATGCGACACCGCGCTCTTCCAGCTTCTCGCGCGCGGCGTGGTGCACCACGCCGCGTTTGCGCGTGTCGGACTCCAGCAGCCTGCGCAACGTGGCCTGGCTGACATTGGCATTGCGCACCACTTCCATGCGGACGCCCCAGAACTTGTCATTCGCAAAACGATCCAGGATCTCTTCGTCTGCATCCGGGTTCATGGCCGCCACGGCGCGTATGGCCTGATTGGGATCAGTCAAGAAGGGCTCGAGCTCAACCGCATTGGCCGCTCCACTGGCAGCGATGTAACGAAGCGCCTCTGCAGCTTTCTGTTCAGTTGTCTTTTTGACCATTGCACTCTCAAAGTGATGAAGCTCACCTAGCTTCTCATGCGCAATGGTTGATGCATCCGAATTCCGGCTGCCCGGGTCGGATATGCGGCCATGGATCCCGCAAGAATCCTCGCGACCTGTGGGGGACGAAACGACTTTTCTCCAGCTTTCGGCTCAAGCCGGCAACGGGCGCGCAGCCAGTGCCAATGGGGCGGCAGGGATGCCGCCAGCATCGGGCCATGAGGCATGCCGGGAAAGGCGAGGTACTGCGCACGCACGCCTGCGCGGTCGAGTCGTCCCGCCAGGTCCCGGCCAGCCGTGCGGTGGCACGGCGGCACGCTGGCGTCGCAGGCGTTCGGCGCGCGCCGCGCTGACACCTGCAGGAGGTGGCGCGGCAGGACTCTCGCCTTCGGTCGAGGCGCCCTGCATGAACAACAGCATGGTCTCGCGCCCCGCCGGCAGGGGGCGGGGTGTTCGGCCTCGCGCAGGATGAAGCCGTCCTGCCACCACAACGAGGGGTCCGCCGCCGCGTAGCGCGAGAAGAACCGCGGTCGGCGCAACAACGCGTGCAGCGCGAACAAACCACCGTACGAGTGCCCCGCACAGCGTGCGGCGTCGCGGATCAAGCGGTGCGCGCGCCGCCAGGGCCGGCACTGCTTGGGCGACGATGAAGTCGAGAAAATGATCGGCGCCGCCGCCTGGTCGGCCAGGTTCCTCATCGTCCCAGGTCGGACCGTCCGCGCGCACCGACGGCGTGTAGTCATAGGCGCGCATCGCCACGTCGAAACGCAGATCACTGTCGGGGCCGATGGCCAGGATCATCGGCGCGTCGCTGCGAGCGCTCAGTGCATCGAGTTGTGCATTGCCGAGCGAGCAGGCAGCAGTTGCTGCGATCGCACAGGGAGTTTCAGGTCAAAGGGAGTTCCAATGCGGTCTACGACAGGCCGTTCTACGGACTTGCCTGTCGGGATCGTCCTTCAAGCAGACATCGGCGGCCCCGAGTCCGGCGGCGGAAATGGTTAAGGGTTGTCCGACATCTGCCCGCACGACACGACTGCGCCAGGCATGCCAACGGCCTGAGGGCAGGTGTTGGACAAGCCTCTAAGGAGGAAACCGCGGAATGCACCGCCGCGACGAAGAGGGCGATGAAGCTATGGGGATTCGGACAGCGGCGATGGGGCCGCAGATGTTGATGCCGGTGCACGCCGGTCGATGACATGGATGGAACGAGGCGAATCCGGCTTGCCGCAGTGAGTCGCACGGTGATGTTCCGGGTGCGAAGAGCCCGCAGCAAGCGCGATGGCCTGCGCATCCCCCGCCGACTCGGCACAGCGAAGAGTCGAAGCGTGATGGCGGCACTGGCACAGATGCGCACTCATGGTGCTCGAGGCCGTTGAGGTGAAGCGCGAATCGGCTGTCCACGTGCGAGGG